>NZ_JAHKQC010000002.1:0-180 GCF_018860845.1 Pseudoalteromonas sp. C2R02
ATTAGCTTAGAAGCAGGTGATACAGATGTAGGTGCTGTGACTGAAGACGAATCAGTTACGAATAACCAACTTAGCACTAATGGCCATTTAACCGTTACCGATGCCGATAGCTCAGATACTGCAGCATTTGATATTAATTCAGTAACAAGCACTAATACCCTAGGCACATTGACCATAGAT
>NZ_JAHKQC010000002.1:548-1804 GCF_018860845.1 Pseudoalteromonas sp. C2R02
GATGGTCAAACACATGAAATAACAGTTACCGTAAATGGAACGGCCGATGCAACAGAAACTAAAGCTGATGCAGCATCAGTAAACGAAGATGGCTCAGTTGTTATTGATGTATTAGCTAATGACTCTGATATCGATAGTGAAAAATCGCCCGTTGTATCAGTTACAAATGGTGAAAATGGCACAGTTTCAATTAATCCTGATGGCACCGTAACATATACACCTGATCCTGATTATAATGGTACTGATACATTTACTTATACCAACGCTGAAGGTAACACCGAAACAGTTACAGTATTTGTTACACCTGTTGATGATGAAACGGTTATTAAAGATGATATAGCGACTGTAAATGAAGACGGTTCAGTGGTTATCGATGTATTAGCTAATGACACTGATGCAGATGGGTCAAAATCTTCAGTAGTCTCAGCCACCAACGGCACTAATGGCACAGTTGTTATTAATCAAGATGGTACTGTCACTTATACACCAAACCCTGACTTTAATGGCACAGATACCTTTACTTACACTAATGCGGAAGGCAGTACAGCAACAGTCACTGTGAATGTAACACCAGATGGCGATGCAACGGTTATCAAAGATGATACCGCGACTGTAAATGAAGACGGCTCTGTAGTAATCGATGTATTAGCCAATGATACCGATGCGGATGGTTCAAAATCACCGGTTGTATCGGTAACCAATGGTTCAAATGGTACGGTTGTTATCAATCAAGATGGCACAGTCACTTATACACCAAACCCTGACTTTAATGGCACAGATACCTTTACTTACACTAATGCGGAAGGCAGTACAGCAACAGTCACTGTGAATGTAACACCAGATGGCGATGCAACGGTTATCAAAGATGATACCGCGACTGTAAATGAAGACGGCTCAGTCATTATTGATGTATTAGCTAATGACACTGATGCAGATGGGTCAAAATCTCCGGTTGTATCGGTAACCAATGGTTCAAATGGCACAGTAGTTATTAATCAAGATGGCACAGTCACTTATACGCCAAATCCTGACTTTAATGGCACAGATACCTTTACTTACACTAATGCGGAAGGCAATACAGCAACAGTGATTGTCACAGTCAAAGCGGTGAATACAGATACAGTCGCTGATGTTCAAGAAATCAATGAAGATGAGATTGCAACAGGCAATGTGTTAACCAATGATGAAGCGGATAATACCGAGATCAAAAGTTTCACAGTGGATATTGATGGCGATGGTAATGCAGAAAGCTTTAC
>NZ_JAHKQC010000037.1:0-101227 GCF_018860845.1 Pseudoalteromonas sp. C2R02
CACGCTTTGTAATTTATATGCGCCTATTATATCGGTACATATTTTCGTATGTGATTGACTATACAGCTTTTATTTTTTTGCAGCAAGACAAAGCGTGCGACATAAAAATGTAAAGCGTGCTTGATTTATCAAAAATACAAACGATACTGTTTATAAATACAGTTAAAGGTGTTTTCATAAAGTCAAAAAGTCCTTTTTTAGAATCGGTTCGAGATGAAATCAGGCTGCGTGGTTATAGTATTCGAACCGAGAAAAGTTATTTATATTGGATCAAACAATTTATTTTATTTAATAATAAGCGCCACCCATTAGATATGGGAAAAGAAGAAGTCAAAGGTTATTTATCATGGCTAGCAACTTCTCAAAATGTCGCTAAAAATACACAAAAGTCAGCTTTAAACTCAATTGTATTTTTGTACGCTAAGTGCTTAAAAATCAATCTAGGTGATCTTGGATTTTCTTTAGCAACAAAACAAAGGCATTTGCCTGTAGTACTCGATGATAAAGAAGTTTCAGAGATTCTATCCCACATGACTGGTTATGCAAAAACTGTTGTAGCGTTACTTTTTGGCAGCGGCTTACGTGTCAATGAATGTTTAAGGTTAAGAATTCAAGATATTGACTTTAATAACCTTTCAATAGTCGTCAGAGACGGTAAAGCAAATAAAGATAGACAAACTATACTCGCTGAAACATCTGTAAAACCTTTACAACTACTAATTGATAAAGCAATAAAAACCCAGCGAGAAGATAATAAAATAGGCTGCGGACCTTCATTTCCATATGCTTTATCACGAAAATATCCGAACGCATTTAAAGATCCCGGTTGGATGTTTATATTACCTTCATCTAATTTATGTGCTCACCCAGAAACAGGTGAATTGTGTCGTCACCATTTACATGACAGCTGTATTCGAAAAGCATTACAACCCGCTGTGCGTAAAGCCAATATTCATAAAAAAGTTAATTGTCATACCTTTCGTCATTCTTTTGCGACACATTTATTAAAGAGTGGTCGCGATATCCGTTCTATACAAGAGTTATTAGGCCATAACGATATATCAACCACTCAGATATATACCCATGTCATAGGCCAGCACTTTGCCGGGACCTCCAGTCCTCTAGATGACTTATAAAATATTAAAAAACCAGCTAAATTTAGCTGGTTTTTTAAATTGTAACTTTAATCTTTTTTAACTAATCATCTGTACGGTAACTTGCAAGATCGGTAGTGAGTGTTACACCTTGTGATTTAAGCATGTTCACACGTTGTAAATATGCGGCACCTTTTAGCATATGTAATGCCACATCAACTGCACCACGACGTGTAAAGTCTTCTAAATATGTGCCTTTTACCCAGCTATTAAATGCGCCTAAACTTGGGCCTGCCCAAATTTGGTAATCCATTTCGCGGCCTTTTTCTCCTATATTTGACCAACGAGATGATAAACCTAAGTACCAACGGAAAATCAATGCCATTTTACGTTTAGGGCTGCTTTGTGCACGAGCTAACATTTCAGGGTCACGCTGTTGGAAAAATGACTCAGTGCCTGCCCAAACATCATCTAAATTAGAACGAAAAATTTGTTTTTCGATTTTTAAACGCTCATCAACTGGAATATCTTCAATTGAGTCATAAGCTACATATAAGTCGTAAAGTTTTTTAGCGCGCATAGCAAACATAGAGCCGCGTTTTACAACTTGCAGTTTTACACCCATTTCGAACATATCAGCTGCTGGCGCCATAGTCACATCAGCCATTTCAACATTTGCTAATAATTTACGCGTATATTCAGAAGCGCCCGCCTCTACACATGCTTGGTTTACCGAGCCTAAAACAATATAGGCTGCACCCATATTAAATGCAGCAAGAGCTGCTTCAGGCGTACCAATACCACCGCCAGCACCTACGCGTAATGCGGGTGAGAAGTTATATTTAGCTTGCACTTCATCGCGTAATGCAATGATAGTCGGTAATAAAGTTAAAAATGGACGATTATCGGTATGACCACCAGAATCGGCTTCAGCAGTAATATCATCAGCCATTGGCACCAATTGCGATAATTCAGCTTGTTCTTGGGTGATTTTTCCTTGCGCTAATAGCTTATCTAGTAGTTTTTTAGGTGCAGGCTCCATAAAGCGACGACCAACTTCTGTACGCGATACTTTTGCTATTACCTTGTGGCCAATATTCACTGAGCCATCTGCATTTTTTGATAAACCTGCAACACGATACCAAACAATGTGCTCAGTTAAACCTAAGTAAGCTGATGCTTCTACTGTTTTTACGCCTAATTTTAAAAAGCGCTCTACAGCACCACGTTCAAGCGCTTCTTCTGCCGGCGCATGAATTAAGTTTACAGCATATGGTCCATTTGGTAGCTCTGCTTGAATTCGCTTAATTGACTCTTCTATTACATCAGGTACTAAGCCTGCTGCACCAAATGAACATAAAAAACCTGCTTTACCTAAAGCAACCACTAATTCTACTGATGCGATGCCATTTGCCATAGCGCCACCATGGTACGCGTATTTCACGCCATGCTGTTTTTTATAAGCATCATCGCCTAAATCTTCTGGGTTAAGCTTTTGTGCAAAAGCTAACACAGCTGCAGATCCTGACGCTGATATGCTATTTGCTAAGCCTGCTTGTGCGCCATTTTTTGCTACATATACTGGATTAGTTAAATCCATTAAGGCTGCTTTTATGGCACTGCTTTGGGTTTGAATAGTTGAGTTATCAACTTTCCATGCCCAATCAATATTATTGTTATTTATATCTAACATGTTTATTCCTAAATCTTTTATTTGCTTTGCAAGGGTGTTACCCCTTGCAACACCACTAACTATCTTAAACTGTGGCTTAAACTGAAATATGAAACCGCTCAGTTATGCTTCAATGATTGACAGTACAATATCTTTTACTTCGTAGATACGTAAGCCATCTTTAGATAAATTAGCATCGCCCACTAAGCGTATTTCACCATCTGTTTTAATAATGTCAGTAATATGCACATCTAAAGACATTTGTTTGTTGATAGGTGTAATTTGACCTCTATACTTCCATTTTACTAAGGTAGTAGGTGCAATAAATCTTGGGTTTGCAAAGTCTTTACCTAAATCATTTTTAAGTGCATATGTTTGCATTAATTCTATTATTGCTTCTACACCTAAAGAGCCTGGCATTACTGGGTCTTGGTGGAAGTGATAACGGAAAAACCAATCGGTTGCATCTATTTGACGCTCACCATGTACATAAGCAACACCCGCTTTACCGCCACCTTCAACAATTGAAACCGTATCAATAAAGTTCATTTGGCCACCCGCTAATTTGTAATGCGGTTTACCTTGTGGTGCTTGATAAAGAGCTAAGTTTTTGTTAGTTAAATCTAGTTTCTCAATTTGTGATACGGGTGTTTTATTATCTTCAAACCAAGCATGGGTGATTTTACCATTATCGATACCTAACTGATTTGTTAGTGCATCTGCACCAAAGTAACCAAATACGGCAGTACCTTTATAAAACACTTCATCTTCGACTAAAAGCTCAAACGTAAAGCTTTGTACTATCATGCCACCGGCCATAGTGGTGCTTAATAATACTGATTTATTAACAATCGTTTTGCCACGTAAATCAATTTGTTTAACTAAATCACCGCTGCCATCTAGGTTACGGAAAAACAGGTCTTTTTCAGGGTATTTAAGCGTCGTGCCCATATAACCTGAAATAAAGCCGTTTGGTTGTAATGCAATTTCCATAATTAATGAATATGGCATCCAGCTTTCGTGACTATTTTTAGTAAAGTACCATGCGTCTTCAGGCACATAATACTCAGCAATACAGCTTGAAGGATTTTTAAGGTCTAATCGTTTACCTTTTACTTCAACAACTTGTGTTACTACCTGTAAATCACCACAAGGTGTACGAGGCGGAATTCGGCCTTTATACACATCAAAGTCAGGACCAAAACAGTTAGAAATATTACCTGTTGCAAATTCAAACATGTGCCAAGGGGTAAATGGTGCTTGATTTGGTACACGGTTTTGCCCTGCAACAACTGGCGCTTCAAAATGCTGAATAGGTGTTACACCTTTTTCTTTTGGTGCAGTTAAATCAGACTCAACACGCATTAATGGACGTTCAGGATTTTTAAAAGGGTTTACACCTCTTTCATCTAACTGGCTTTCATCAATGTGACTTTCTTTAGTAACTTCAACACTTGTCGGTTTAACTTCAAGTAACTGTGTATTATCCGGTAAAGTTACTGGGTAAGGAGAGTTTTCATCTTGCTCTGTGATCATCACACATAAGTTTTTGAAATCTACTACCACTTTGCCATCAAGAATTATATCAATGTTCGCTTTCATAAATGGGTATGGTTTCATGCCCATTTCTGTTACTTCCATGCGATAAGTCAGAGTATTATGTTGTGGTATAACTTGACCACGACAACGTACTGTTTGCGACATACCTGGCATAGGCTGAAAACGTGCATTATTTACATTAATATGCATGCCTAATTTCAGCATAAAGAACATGGCCATTTGACCACAACCTTCACTCATTAAAGAGCCTGCCATTACTTGATCGTCTTTAAAATGACACGGGAAATACCAATGTTCTGGATCTAAATCTTTTTGACCTTCAAGTAACCCTAAGCCCCAATGACCGCCATGGGTATCAATTTTTGTGATACGTTCAATCATTAAGAATTTTTCTGACGAAAATTTCAATGAAGGGTTACGACCACCTTGGTCATAATTATCACCAAAACACCCAGCAACGTCACCATTAACCAATTTCATCATTTCAGTGTAATCAAATGTCGCTTGGTTATTGTGCATTAGCGGCTCAAAGTACGACTTTTTAGCATTGGCTAATTGTGCTTTGTCTTTATCGTTATGAATAACACCTTTGCCGTCTGCAAGTTCTTCATCAGTGAAGAAGCCTGCACAACCATTACGCATAATAAGTACTTTTTTATCGCCAACATAACAATCGTAGTGGAAGAAAAACAATAACTGATCGCCATTTTTAGCATACGAATCGATATGAATTTCGTAGCGTAATGTTTCACCACCAAAGGCCATTTCTTCTAAGAAGGTTAATTCACAATCTAATAAACGATAAACGCGTTCGCCTTTTGCTTCAAAATCAATACCGATATATGAAATTAATAATAAATCACATTGACCTGATTCAACTGATACTGACCAAGGGATTTGGCCATCAATTAAAAATGGTGCATCTGTCGGAATATCATATTCAGTACACATGTATGATTTTTTATATTCGTTTACTTTAGCATCTAGCTCAGTAACACGACTTACTAATAAATAATCGGTAGTAGGTAAACGTACACGACGAGAATAGTTATCGATAATGTCGTATTCACTGCCAAATACTTTACCAATATCACCTTCTGCAAATTCAACTAAATCTGCAGTATCCCAAATAATATTTTTAGGTTGGTTAAAGCGCTCTTGAAGCTGTAACGTTGGATAACTGTACCCTGCAGGGCCTTTTATTTGAAAACCAGATTCAATTTTATCTACTACTGGTGCTAATGGTGTTTGCTCTGGCACAACTGATAACACAGGCTTTTTAGCAACCGTATTTACTTGACCACCCGATGCCAGCTTTGCCTGTATTTCTACTAATTGAGAAATATGCTGTTGAGCTGCTTGGCGCGTTTTCAAAAATGCTTCATGAGTTGCTGATTGCTGGTAAATCTCTTTACTCGCTTTGCTACTCACGTTTACTGTATTGGCTATTTTTTTCGTATTTGATTGAGTACTTTTCACAGTTGCTCCAACGTTAGCAGCTTGTGCAATAACAGGTTTTACCTCTGCCACTGCTTTAATAGTATTTATCTGCTTAGGGGGTAAATTACTAATATCTACAGGGCATGAAATCGGTGCCAATGTTTTAGTAATAAGATTCTGTTTTATTTGTGCAATAACTGCCGAATCATGTGATGTAATTGAGTCAGCAATTTTTTGACCGCCTAAGTTAATTTTTTTAATCAACTGAGGGCGTTTTTTAACAGGCGCAACGGCACTGGATTGATAAGGTGTATTTGTGCCAGATAACACTAAGTGTGCACTCGTTGCATCTCTACCTAAGCCACTAATTGCAATATGCGATGACCTTTGCTTATCTAAAACAAGTGCTGATTTAATAATACTGGCAACACCAGATGCATTAAACGTATGACCTACATTCGATTTAACACTACTCACTTTATCATTTGCAACTTGTTCTGTATAAAGTGAATTAAAAGCAGCTTGCTCTGCATTATCTTCGGCAATAAAACCACTTGCATGCGCTTCTATTTGGCTAATATCAGGCGCAGATACATTCGCTGCAGTTAAGGCTTTTTGAGCCGCATTAAGTACTGAGTTTTCATCAACACCTGCAGCAAAACCAATTCCATCAATTGTTGCATAGGTATTTTGTGCATTCACTTTTGATTGTGGCTTAACTACAAAGGCACCTGCGCCTTCACCCACTAGCCAGTGATTTTTATCATCTTGCCAATCTTTCGATACAGGACCGTAATGTTGGCGTAATGTGATATTTTCAGCAGAGCCTGCTAAATCAACACTTGCAATAATAACAGCATCAATATCGCTAGTTTGAAACAAGTTTTGTGCGAGTTCAACACAACGGTATACGGAGTTTTCTTCAGCAGATAATGTAAATGCCGGACCTGAAAAATCCCATAAAGCCGAGATGCGTGACGCCATAATATTACCAATAAAGCTGGTATATTGATTAAGCTGTGCAGCAAATGCCACACCATCTTTGGCGATATTAGTCAGTTCAGTCTGTTGCTCTGATGTAAGCGCAATACCTTGCTGTTTTAAACTGGTTTCAATTTGCGTTGTTAAATTTACACGACCGCGATATTGGTGTAATTCAAGCTCAACACCCATAGCTACTAAAACTGCAACATTTGAGCCTTCTTTAAGCCCTGCATCTTTAGCTGCATTATCAGCCACTTTCATCATCATAAGTTGCTGTGGAATTAAACAGTCTTGCTCATTTGGCGGCACTTTAAAGCGTAAAAAGTCAATATCAAAGTCTTCAACGTAACCACCGATTGGCGCTTTTTCTAATTGTAATGCTTGCATTACTTGGCTATCAGTTTCGATACCTTTCCAACGATTTGTAGGTAACTCTCTAAATGTATTGCTATTAGATTCAATGACTTTTTTAAATTCAGTTATATTTTGAGCATGACCAAAATGTGCATCCATACCAACAATGGATAATGGCTCACTCTTTTTAGCGACCTCGTTAATAGGCTCTAAAAATTGAGTGGGCTCTTGCAAAACTAAGTGGGCATTTGCACCACCAAAACCAAATACACTGACACCCGCTGTTCTTGGCTTTTGTGCACCATTGACCATAGTGGATGGCCAAGGCGTTAATTCACTTGGCATCTGTTCGCCAGTTAAATAACCATTTTTAGAACTAAGTGGTTCATTTAAATTAATTGTGGCTGGAATTTGCTTTTTATTAAGCGCCCAAATTGCTTTGGTCATGCCCGGCATACCTGCAGCCGTTAATAAATGGCCCAAATTAGATTTAACAGAACCTAACAGCGGTTTATTATCATAACGGCTAAAGAAGGTATCCATTGAGCCTAATTCAACTTTGTCACCTTTTGGTGTGCCCGTTGCGTGACATTCAATGTAATCAACATCTTTAGGATTAACGTCGGCATCTTGATATGCGCGTTCATATACTAACACTTGACCTTTGGTATTCGGGCTTAAAACAAACTCCCCTTTACCATCATTTGATAAACCGCCGCCTTTAATAATGGCGTGAATTTTATCGCCATCACGTACCGCATCACTATGACGTTTTAACACCATCATACCCGCGCCTTCACCGGCAAATAAACCTTGTGAATTTTTATCAAACGGTGCATGGATGTTATTAGCTGGATATGCCTGAAATATTGAAAAACCCATATTTACAAACATAGGATCAGAGCCTGATACTGCGCCCGCTAACATCATGTCTGCTTTGCCTGTATGTAAATAATCACACGCCAGTTTTACTGAATAACATGAAGAAGCACATGCTGCATCAAGTGCGAAGTGTGAGCCACCTAGGCCTGCAGCTTGCGCTAATAAAGCAGCAGGATAACCCGCTACTAATGCATTATCTGGATGCACATCTGATTTTGGCTGGGTAAAGTGACTCAGTGAAAAATCTTTATGTACTGTTTGTTTTAACGCGTTATCAACTACTTGATGATATAACGGCATAAATAAATGATTTGATGATTTCGTTGGAAAAGATAAATTCCCTAAAATCAAACCACAGTTTTCAAGTACATTACTGCCCCAATAACCCGCATCTTTTAATGCTTGTTTGGTTACATAAAGTGACCATTGGTTTAAGTCGTCTAATTGTTCTAAATATTGCGGGCTAAGCGGGCTGTTTTCTTGTAATACATCATCTGCATCAAAATTAAAGTCACGTATGTAACCGCCATGAATACAATAGAACTTATCTGTATCGCCTTTGTTACCATAATATTTTGCTGGGTCTACACCCATTTGTTCGCTATTTGCTTTAGAGCGACAATCTTGTTGTTCTAGCAGCTTTTGCCAAAATTCTTCAGGTGCTTGTGAACCTGGGAATAAATTAGCAATACCTACTACTGCAATATTTTCCATTGTTATTCTCTTATTTTTCGACCACGATAGAACCGTGGAACAAATGACTTAGCTCCATCGTCACACCATGACTTATCAACTTAGCTACAGCGCGCATATACGTTAGTTCATCACTTGTGCCTTTTGCATTGACTGGCACTGATAAATGATTTGAATCTGGATTTTGAGTAACATCGGTATCTAAAATTTTATCCACCCAACTAGATAATGAACGCCCAGGTCCCATTTCAATAAATACTTGTGCACCTTTATTGTGCAAGGTATTGACTAAACGTGGAAAATCAACACGATCACACAAGCATTTAGCTATGCTGGTTGCAATTGCTTTACTTCGTTGTGGTATAGGTAAATAACATGAACTTGAATACATTTTGGTTTTGATGCGTTCAGTCACATCCATCGTATACAGGCCTGTCATAGCATCATATTCAGAATTCGCTGGTGCACTATGTATTGCATTAGCCATATTCAGCGCCATTGCACGTACACCTAGCTTTTTAATCACTTTTTGACACGCTGGCGGATAACCCGCAACTAATAAGCTGTCTGGTGTATTAACTATGGTGCAGAAAACTTGCGGCTCATCAACACTTGCTAACTCAAATTCTTCAACAGTGGCTTTAATGGTATAAGTTTCCCAAATCACTGCTGTTTCAGAAGACGTTTTTGGCATATTCCATTGGTCACGTAAAGTCAGTAAATCACCACATAATTTATTATTGAAAGTATCTGATGCAGCTAAACGCGCGCTCATTAAGCCTGGTTGTTGCCAACAGCCTAATGCAGCATACATGCTTACTTCACCCATACTATAGCCAGTCGCAAAGTCGGCTTTTACATTAAATACATCTTCAAATATTTTTGTAAATACACATGCATAACCCACACCCGCTTCAGCAATATCAGCTAAGCTGCCTCTAAGCGCTAAATCTCTTTGTTTAAGCTCTTTAAAGCCTAAACGATTAATGCTTCGAGGATTAAGTAATGTATCTTTTAGTGTTATCGCAATATCATCTGCAAGTGCAGCTACACCTTGATATATTTGCGGGAATATATGAAATAAATCACGACCTAAACCCACATAAGTTGCACCTATGCCTGGATACATAAAAGAGATATTCTCACCTGCCCCAACAGGGTTAGCAGTAAAATAGCTGCCCTTAGGTGTTTTCCAATCACTGTTATCTAAAAATGCTTTTGCTATGCCATGCTCAGCTAATGCGATTTCCTTGCTTAACTCATCGAAAGATTCAGCAAGTAATACAACAGAAAATTGCTTTTGCGCATCAAACTGCGCAAAACATGACTTAGCAAGTTCATTTATCTGCACAGATGTTTGGCTATTTAAACTCGCTACTTTATCTAACAATGACTTTTCATCATCAGCCGATAATAAAAATACTGATAAATCGTTATTTGCAATAAAACCATTATTACGTACATCTTCAGCAGGAAAACGCTCACCCGCTGTTAATGTCGTAGCCATTAACAAGTTTTCTTCTAATACAATATGACAATAGTTATTTGCTGTTTGACAACTATAAGCTGCGATATGTGCACTGCCATCTGAATTTGGATACCAAGGACGAGACTCTGTTGGTACATAAAAAGCAGAGTCTTGATATTGAGATAACACATCAGGCTGAACATTTTGCCAATCACTGATCGCAGGAATATATCTTTGCTGAAGTGAAATAATACACTTTAACAAACCCGCTAATTGTGAGAACGCATCGCCCTCACCTGTCACACTTTTAGCACAGCTTATTGCGGTATTTAATTTTGTATCTGCTTTATAAGCGCGTAATAAACCTTGTTCTTCAATACTTGCTAACGCTTTATCGGCATTTGCAGATACTTCCAATAAGTGTACTTGCTCAGCGCTAATATTCGCTTTTTCAAGCGCTTGGGCTGTTGTGTGAGCAATATCAGAACCAGTAACAAAACTTTTTATATTGGCATAAGTATACAAAGCATTTTTAACTGCAAACTCACTTGGTGCAATTAAAAGACTCACTATGCCTTCTACTTGATTATAATGCGTAAAGCTTTCATCAAACGCCATCGTTGCCGATATATTGTCTTGTTCAATAGGTGAGGTTAATAAATTAACCCCAACTAAAACAACAAGCTTATTTGCATTAACAAGTTCTTGTGTTTTTGCTAAAGCAGCTGATAAATCTGTGTTTTTTGACAACTCAATGATATTAAGCGCATCAATATTTAACTTATTTGCATTTGCTAAACGTAAAACAGATGATGTTACAAGTTCAGATTTAACTGAACTTGTTGATAAATTTACTTGCTTAGCAGCACTGCCTTGATAAAAAGCACGTTCAACTAAATCTATATTTGAATAACCACCAAAATTGGCATCTAAGCCAACGATAGATAAATTTGTATTAAACATTTTTATCCTCGCCAGTTTTTGTAAAAAGGTTATTCAAGTTTTCGCTGATCGTCACTTCAGCAGATTTAACTTGCGCTAAAACCTGCTTTTGCTCTGAAATTAAAGCAATATCTGCCACTAACTTAGATGCAGTTTGTTCTACCACTTTTAAATCGATGTAAAACGCTTCACCTAACATCACTTCACGGTTAACCTGCCAAGCTAATGTTTTAGAAGGCAAACTGCCCATTCCAAGCTGCTTACGAACCCAAACTAACATCGCCTGATACACTAAATCATTAGCAAATATATTTTGACTTGTACTCCCCACCTGTACAGGAAGCAAAAACTCTCCCTGTTTAGATTGCGCAATGCTTGGTACTAAACACCCTAATAATAACGATGAGTTATCACAAGAGATCACATCAGTGATCCCTTGCAAGCTTTCGCCATGAAATAAAGTGCCATTTTGATAAAGGGCTTTGGCTTCATCAGAAATATCAGATTTCAATACAGGAAGTTCTAAAGCTGATACTGGTGCCTCATTACGGCTGCGAACAAGTGTTAACTCAGCGCCATAATGAAATACTGTTTTGACATTTGAACTGCCATTAGAAACAGTGCTCGATATTTTTGCATCAAGCTTTAAAGTATCAGCACTTTGGGCTAATACTTTAAAATCAATGTTAACTTCATCAGCTTGCGTACCATCAAATACTAGCCCTTTAAACAATTTATAGTTTTCAAGACCTTGATAATGGTAACCAGTATAAAGTGATATAGCAGCTTCACTCATCCAAGCAATAGCACATACAGTTGGCAATACTTGATTGCCACCTATAACGTGATCAGCTAGAAATGCATTCGTAAAAGTACCGTTAGTCGTTTTTAATGCTTTAGTTAAACGACTAACTTGTGGCTTTTTTACATCAGTACCTTCAGCTTGATCTTTCGACAAATCATTACCAACAAGAATTTGTGCACAACGGTTATCTGTTGCAGCAAGTTCACTTACTAATAATTGCGCTCCGGCATCTAGCGGTATGATATATACACCTCTGGCATCAAACATACGTTTAAGTTCAGGCGTTACCATGCCGCCATCCCAAGGACCCCAGTTAAAGCTTAATACTTGAGCTTGTGGATTTAAGGCTTTAAAACGGTAAGCTGTTTTATTTAAGATATCGTTAGCAATTGAAT
This sequence comes from Pseudoalteromonas sp. C2R02, assembly GCF_018860845.1. NCBI lineage: Bacteria > Pseudomonadati > Pseudomonadota > Gammaproteobacteria > Alteromonadales > Pseudoalteromonadaceae > Pseudoalteromonas > Pseudoalteromonas sp. C2R02. The sequence goes on from NZ_JAHKQC010000037.1 coordinate 12,290, forward strand.
AATCTGACTGTCCTGGATTTCCATAAAAACCCGCAGCTGAAGAGAACAATACTAAATGTTTAATATTTGATTGTTCAGTTACTGATAATAATGATGTTAAACCATCAATTTTTGTACGGTATACAGCATCAAATTCAGCTAATGTTTTTTGCTCAATAAATTTATCAGCAAGTACACCTGCACCATGAATAATACCCGTAACAGCACCAAAATCTGATACGATAGGTTTTACAGCAGCTTGTACACTTTCGCTATTAGTCACATCAGCAGAAACGTATTGTGCTTGGCCACCAGCAGCTTCAATTGATGTTAATGTTTGCGCAATTTCACGATTTGCCAACACAGGGCGAATAAACTGAGATACTTTAACCGGAGTTGGTTTCTCACCTGCTGCGATTAATGCTTGCATAGCCGCTTTTTTAAGTGCGACTTCATCATTAATGCCTTTAGCCCAGCTAGGCTCATTTGCATCAAAAGATGAACGTCCTAATAAAACAAATTTAGCTTGATACTGTTTTGCAATTTCAATCACACAATGTGCAGTTACGCCTTTTGCGCCACCGCTGACTAAAAATACAGAGTCTTTATCTATGCTGTTGCCTGTTGTCAATGCGTAGCTATCTGTTGCTTCACCGATTAAAGTTAAACGGCCAGTTTCATCGTAACCAACTTCGCTCAGTACAGTATCCACATCAGCTAATTCATCAGTGATAATGTTTGAAACTGTTGTTGCTGATAAGCTCGATGCCACATCAATTGCGCGACAAAATACCCCAGCCTCAGTCCACTCATGTGATAACGTTTTAACTAAACCGTTTAAACCACCTTGGACTAAATCTACTGACACATCATTTGATTCAAAACCAATTTGTCCACCTTGGTGTGTTACCACCATAAATGATGCTCGCGTAACTTTTGCTGCTTTCACATTACATAATTTCGCTAAGATAAATGCTAACTCTAAGCCTTGTTTTGATGCTTGTGGGTAAACAATACTGTCAATTGTTGATTCAGGGTGTAAATAAATTACTGAATCTAATTGCGCATTATTAGAGATAATCTCACCGATCTGAGCTTCATCAACACTTGAAATTGTAATTTCATTTATCGCATTTGATAATGTTTTACTTGATTGTGTCGTAACCCAGCTAGGACTCAATACAGTCACATTCCAGCCAGTGTTAATTAAGTTCTCGCTTAATTCAACTGCTGCTTCACTGCCATCATTAACAACTAATGCATTTGCACCTTTTGTATTTTGGCTTATTTTATTTACCGCTGTTAAGCGTGAAATTGCCACTGTGGCACTGGGTGCACCTGCGACTTTCTCTACTACTTGAGAGACTGCTTCAGGCTTTTTTACAGCAGCTACCTCTGAAGTATCTGTTGTACCACCCGCTTTACTCTGCATATGTGTTACGATTTCACCTAAAGTACGTAGCTCTGCTAAGTCTTCTGGGTTTAAATCTGGTAAATCTGTGATTGTTTCTTGAACCGCACCTAGAATTTCAACACGTTTAATTGAATCTATACCTAAATCAGCTTCCATATCCATTTCAAGTTCTAGCATTTCAACAGGGTAACCTGTTTTCTCTGCTACTACTGTCATCATCACAGATTGAATGTGGTTCAAATCAATACTTGGTGAAGCTTGTACATCAGCATTTGCAGATGAAGCAACTGGCACAGCCACTTTAGATTGCATATGCGTTACGATTTCACCTAAAGTACGCAGCTCTGCTAAATCTTCTGGGTTTAAATCTGGTAAGTCAGTGATAGTCTCTTGAACTGCACCTAAAATCTCAACGCGCTTAATAGAGTCAATGCCTAAGTCCGCTTCCATATCCATTTCAAGTTCTAACATTTCAACAGGGTAACCTGTTTTCTCTGCTACCACTGTCATCATCACAGACTGAATGTGGTTCAAATCAATGCTAGGTGTTGCTTGAGATGCTGCCGCTGAAACAACTTCTGCTGTTACAACTGGTGCTGCTACTTTAGACTGCATGTAAGAAACGATTTCACCTAAAGTACGTAGCTCTGCTAAATCTTCAGGGTTTAAATCTGGTAAATCTGTAATTGTCTCTTGAACAGAGCCTAAGATTTCAACACGTTTAATAGAATCTATGCCTAAGTCAGCTTCCATATCCATTTCAAGTTCTAGCATTTCAACAGGGTAACCTGTTTTATCTGCTACTACTGTCATCATTACAGATTGTATGTGATCTAAGTCAATACTAGGTGAAGCTTGTGTGACTTCAGCTGAAACAACAGCTCCTGGAGCAACTGATACTTTAGACTGCATGTAAGAAACGATTTCACCTAAAGTACGTAGCTCTGCTAAATCTTCAGGGTTTAAATCTGGTAAATCTGTAATTGTCTCTTGAACAGAGCCTAAGATTTCAACACGTTTAATAGAATCTATGCCTAAGTCAGCTTCCATATCCATTTCAAGCTCTAGCATTTCAACAGGGTAACCTGTTTTTTCTGCTACGACGCTCATCATTACTGATTGGATGTGACCTAAATCAATACTAGGTGCAGCTTGTGCTACAGGCGCTGAAATAGGAGCTGGTGCAGCTGACACTTTAGACTGCATGTAAGAAACGATTTCACCTAAAGTACGTAGCTCGGCTAAATCTTCTGGGTTTAAATCTGGTAAGTCAGTTATTGTTTCTTGTACTGAACCTAAGATTTCAACACGCTTAATAGAATCTATGCCTAAATCAGCTTCCATATCCATTTCAAGTTCTAGCATTTCTACAGGGTAACCTGTTTTATCTGCTACCACTTCCATCATCACAGATTGTATATGGTTTAAGTCAATGCTAGGTACTGAGTCTGTTTCAACTAAATGTAATGCAGGTGCACTTGATACAGTACTTGGTGCTGCCGCTTGTGCCTTTGACTTCATATAGTCAACAATTTCACCCAATGTACGTAATTCAGCTAAGTCTTCTGGATTTAAATCTGGTAAATCAGGGATCATTTCTTGAACTGAACCTAAGATCTCAACACGTTTAATCGAGTCGATACCTAAATCGGCTTCCATATCCATTTCAAGTTCTAACATTTCAGCTGGGTAACCCGTTTTATCGGCTACTACTTCAAGCATAACTGTGTTTACTTTATTTAAATCAAATGCAGCAACAGTTTCTACTTGAGGCTGAACGACAGGAGCAGCTGTTACAACTTCAGGCGTGATAGCAACCGCAGTGGCAGCTGTTTGTACTGGTGTAATACTTTTTGCAACGGTTTTAACAGGTGCTGGAGTAACAGCTGTTTTAATTTCAGCTACTGGTTTAACCGGTACTGATTTAGCAGTGACTGGCTGAGTTGTTACAACAGGAGCCTGTGTTACTGTTTGTACTGAAACAGATGGTGCTTCTTGTACATCATTAAGCATTGCTGACATATTGTCAGTTTGATTATTTAGGTATTGCTCATGAACACGTAATGTTTCTGATTGGAACTCATGGTACATACCTAAAGTACGGTCTAAGCTTTCAGGTAACTCGTTACCTGTTTGTGCTTCAATCACATTTTGGAAAGTCTTAGCGTAGTCTTGTGGCCCTTGCATATATTGTTCGTGCACATTTAATAGTTGTTGTTGATGCTCAACAAACTGGCCTACACTGCGCTCAATGCTAGAAGCTAATTCATCAGCATTAGATGCTGAATTTACAGCGTTTGGTGAACTTGTGTGGCTGCCATCTGCTTGTACGTAAACGATTTTCTCAACGACTTTTTCTACTTCAACAATCTTTTCTACTATTTTTTCGACAACTTTAGGCTCTGGTACTGCTACTGGCTGCGCTTTAGCTTGCTTGATTGTCCAACCATCAGTTAATGCATCATCAAATGCTTTTTTAGTTTTAGGGCTTACGTAAGATGCACCCGTTAGCTTCATCGCTAAAGGTGACATTTTAACTGCTTGCGTTGGGCGTTTAATTGCTGAGTATGGGTCAATCTCATTTAAATCTAGGCCTAATACCAACATTTGCATTGCAGCTTGACGCATTTGTAAATCTGCAGACTTTTTAGGATTCGCATTAATTGCAATTGCCGTAACATCAGACTTTTCAGTCAAAATGTTTTCAACTAGTTTTGTTAACACATTCTTAGGACCGAACTCGATAAAGATACGACCACCCGCATCATATAAATTATCTATTTCTTCATTAAAATGAACTGATTCTAAAATATGATTTTTTAAGCTCTTTTTAATCTCAGCGGCTTTATTTGGGTGTGCTTTACCTGTGCCATTAGCAAATACAGGAATACTCGGTTTTGTAAATTTAGCGCTATCAATTGCTTTAGCAAATGGTTTTTGTGCATGACCAACAAGCGGCGTATGAAATGCAGCAGAAACAGGTAAAGGTACCACTTTATAACCTTTCGCTTTTAGCTCGCCCATTGCAATTTCAATTTGACTAGTAACACCCGCGACAACAACTTGATTATTTGAATTGTAATTAGCAATTGAGATATCTTTTATGTCTTTAATATCATCAGCAACTTTAACTGGGTCACCAACAACCGCAATCATAGTACCTGCATCAAAGTTTTCATCTTCAGGTGCAGCCATCGCTTGACCACGACTACGCGCTAACATCATGTAGTCATTATCATTTAGTACACCAGCTGCCCATAAAGCGGTTAATTCACCAAAACTATGCCCTGCTGTAAAGTCAGCCGCAAAACCGGCTTGTTTAAATGTATTGTATAAACCAACACTAAAACAACCAATTGCCGGTTGTGCATGTTGTGTTAAACGTAATGCTTCATCTTGTGCTTTACGGTCTGCATCATTAAATACAGGAATTGGGAAAGTAACATTTGATAAATGAGATAAACCAGCCGATGCAAATTGTGCATCCATATCTGCAGCACTTTGCATCACACTTGGGAAGTTACATGCTAATTCATTGCCCATATTCACATATTGTGAACCTTGACCTGAGAATAAAGCAACCACTTTACCTTTGGCATCTATACCTGATTGACGATAGTAAATGCCTGTTGGTACTGACCATTCAACGTTACCCGTTTTTGCTTTAAATTGCTTAAGCGCAGCGTTGATCATATCAATGGCTTGGCTTGCATTTTTAGCAACAAAACCACAACGTGCTAATTCTGCAGCTGGCTTAGTCGCAATACTTTGTGTTACTAAAGCATTAAATGCAAAAACTTGCGCATCTGCATCTACTGATAATTGTGTTAGATGATCATTTAATTTTGCAACAATGCCAGCTTCATTTTCAGCAGTTACTAAAATAGACTGTGGTACTGCTGTAATACGGTATTCGCCTTGTGCTTTAGGCTGGTATTCTTCTAGTACCATATGGTAATTAGTACCACCAAAACCAAATGAACTTACACCCGCTCTACGAGGTAAACCATCTTCTCTTGGCATCCAAGGTCTCGTTTGGCTGTTTAAATATAAAGGGCTGTTTTCGATATCTAAGTTGGTATTTGGTTGATCAATATGAAGTGTGCCTGGCAATACTTTATGATGTAATGCAAGAATCGCTTTGATCATGCCCGCCGAACCCGCAGCAGCTTTAGTATGACCTACTTGTGATTTGACTGAACCTAACGCAATATGTTGTGTTTTATCATTATCTGCACCAAAATGTTTAGTTAACCCAGCAAATTCAGCGGCATCGCCTGCTTTAGTGCCTGTACCATGGGCTTCAATTAAACCACATGTTTTTGGATCCCATCCTGCATCGTCATAAGCGCGTTTTAATGCTTTAGCTTGACCATCTGGACGTGGCGCATAAATAGACTTAAAGCGACCATCTGAAGAAGTACCAATACCTTTAAGTACAGCATAAACTTTATCGCCATCACGCTCAGCATCTTCAAGACGTTTAAACGCCATCATGCCGATACCTTCACCTATCATCATGCCTTTTGAATCATCGTCAAATGGGCGAATATCATCATTGGTTGTAAACGCAGGTGTTTTAGAGAATGACATATACATAAATGGTGAGTTATCACAACATACACCACCTGAGATCATCACTTCTGATCTATGTTCTAATAAATCTGAAATTGCTAATTTAACAGCCGCTAAAGAGCCAGCACATGCAGCATCAACAACACAGTTAGTGCCTCCAAAATCAAAGCGATTCGCAATACGACCTGAAATTACATTGCCTAACATGCCTGGGAATGAATTTTCTTCCCAACCGATATAAGCTTTTTTAAACTTTTCAATGATCATAGCGCGATCATCAGCATCTACGCCTGAAGCTTTTAATACTTTTTCAAGTACTGGCCCTTGTAAACGTGATGTCAGTGGAGAAATTTGCTTTTGGCCACCGCCTACACCTAAAGTGATGCCCACTTTATCGCGATCATAACCAGAACCTTCACCTATGCCAGCATCATTGAGTACATCACGTGCAACAACTAATGATAATAATTGAGCGATATCAGTTAATTCTAAAATATTTGGCGGCAGACCAAACTCCATAGGGTCAAAATCTATTTCAGGTAAAAATCCACCACGCTTACAGTATGTTTTATCTGCAGCAAATTTATCTTCAGAGTAATAATCGTCAATCGCCCAACGATCAGCAGGTACATCTTTTATTGAATCAACAGATTCAAAGATATTATCCCAGTATTGATCTAAGTTTGTTGCATCAGCAAATACTGATGCCATGCCTACGATGGCAATTGGACATTCTTGTAAACGGGAATTAAATTGTTGTTCATCAACTAGTGCATCAACGTCTTTAACTGTTTTTGCTAAAGCAGGTTTTGCCTGGCTTTTATTCGACATTCTATTATTACTCCAATTAAGATTCGGTTGCGTTTGGTGTATCAGTATCAGAATCTAATTCTGCATCTAACATACGAAAACGACTTAAAAATTCGGTATAGTTCCCAGCCAAAATGCGGCGGATATGAAATGGGGCTTTAGTTAGTACATGACTCATATAACGGCTGGCGGCGGCTTTTTCATCACCATCATAAATATCTACATAAACCCATCCCGATGCGGGATCATTTGCAATTAACAAACGGCGTTTTGTTGTTTCATCATCAAACTCAGGTAATTGTGTTACCTTAACTTGCACAACTTCATCTTCAGATAAAGATTGTGTTTGATTTAACACTTCACGCATCGCTTCTGGAGATACATCAGATAAAACAATATTCTTTTCTTCTAAATTCTGTATCGGGACTTGAATGGCTGCATGGTCTGGGCTATCAGCATCAGTTGCTTCCCCACTTTGATCCATATCTGCCAATCTTGAAACACCGTGGCGCTTTAAACATCTCTGTAACCCTGCTCTTGATGTTTTCACATTGATGAACTCTTTACTTACTGCCAGTAATTCATCTAGTGAAAGCAGAAGTCGGGTTCTGAGCTCAACCACTACATATTCTTGTGCGGGGCTTAAAGTGGTATTGAGTTGTTTTGGTGTATGAGATTCATCATCTACAGTGTCGCGCTTGCGCCATTTACGAACGGTAGATTCAGATATTTTAAGTAAACGCGCCAAAACAGCGGTAGGTAAATCAGATTCATGGATAAATGCACGCATTTCTAGCGTTGTTGTCGCATTGGCATGTTGTTTTGTCATTATTAAAAGCGTTCCATGTTATCGCTTGATAAAGTTAATCAAAATTAATTTGATTAATCATTTCCATTATTCATTTTTAAAGTAATTACTTTAAAAAACGACATAAGATAAAACTTAATCGCGCTAATATACACAGGTTTCAAACCCAGTACAATCTCCCGATACTTGAATTTATGATGTAAAACAAACTTGCTGTAAATAATAGTTTTCAGTAAGAAGTAAACGCCTCAAAATTAGAGTGTAGAATCTAAACTCTATTGTTTTAGCTTAATTTAGTAACATGCCATACAATTAATCCTCATAGTTCCTGCTTCATCATGTTAAACTCTGAATTTAATAGCCATATAAACCTTTAGTTTTAAACCGATACAATATAGTGATACTTTATGAATAATAAAAATAAAGCAATATCTTCAAAGTTAAAACTAATTGATAATGAAATTCACCTTTGGTCAATCGATCCAACACAAATTACATCTGACAATTTACTCAAACAATATAAAAAATTATTAACTGAAGATGAAACAAATAAACAACAAAGATATCGTTTTGAAAAAGATAAACATAGTGCTCTGATCACCCGTGCTTTTGTTAGAGACTTGCTCTCATATTATGCAAATGTAAAACCAAGTGATTGGCGCTTTAGTAAAGGTAAAAAAGATAAACCAGAGATCATCAATCCCCCTATTCCACTGAGGTTTAACATTAGTCATACAGACAAATTGATTATTTGCGCTGTAATGCTTAATGATGATATTGGTTGTGATGTAGAAAATATTAATAGAAACACAGACCCACACCTTATCGCCGAGCGTTTTTTTTCACCAAGTGAAGTTGCAGAATTATTTTCGTTACCTGAGAATAAACAGCGCAGTCGATTTTTTGATTATTGGACATTAAAAGAATCATATATAAAAGCATGGGGATTAGGTTTATCTATTCCATTAGCTGATTTCAGTTTTGATATCGCACAATCACAAAGCAGTCAGCTTAATAACAATATAAAACTAAGCTTTGCCACGCATAGGAAGGATATGCCAGAGATATGGCAAAGCTGGTTAATTTATCCTAATGAGTCGCATAGAATCGCACTATCAGTAAGAGCGAAACAAAATAATCAGCACATTAATTATAAAATAAGGTTTTTTAATAGCGTGCCATTAAAAAGTTATAAAGAAACAGCCATTTTCTCAATATAAAAGCTAATTATTTATGATTAAAACATGCGTGATATCAATAATTAAAAAATATCCTCCTTTATAGTTATACCCACTATAAACATGCAAGGGAAAAACATGTATCAAAAAACGCGATTACAAAAAGTATCTTATGTATTTTCGATTTTATTTTTTATCGGTGCTGCTTGTAGTACAGTTTGGTTACTATTTAAAGGGGAAAGTGTCTCTATTGTATTTAAATCGAATGTTGCAGCAACTGCTTTTTTTTGTTTTACATCAGCAATTGTATTATTGACTATGGCTACAACTAATTTACCTAACTTAAAGATTGATAAAAATATCAAGCAATAACTTAAACTATAACCTCAGTATTTATAAAATTTCGTTAATAGATTCAATTAACTGATACTTCTTTTTTAATGCATCTATTGATTGTTTATTTTCGCTTAAAAATACATTAAATTCATTAATAATGCTGATATGATTTTTTGTAGACAATTTAAAAGAAATATCTATGTAAGGTAAGCTCGGATCTAATTTCACTTCATTTTGCTTACCCATAGCTTTAAGTAAATGTTGAGCGACATTAAATTCAACATCAGCAGCATCAACTCTGTCTTTTATTATCACATCTAATGCTGATTGAGCATCTTGTACTGCCAAAATTTTTAAGCTTCGTTGTTTTTTAATTTTAAGCCATTCTGTAGATGTAAATCCGTGGGGAGCACTAAGTGACTTTACACTATAAACACCTTTCCCTAAATTTTCTTTCCTAACCAAAGTACCCCCAACTGCTGTAATGATCGCATCACTATATATCTTGTTATCAACAGAATTCAGATATTTCTCCCAAATTGGGTTATCGGGGTACATAAAATCAATTTGATTCGTTTCTAATAATTTTTTTCTTAATCTTTTTATAGGTAAAACCACATAAGTAAACTTATGATTATTCTTAACGGAAAATAGCTCTAAAAGCTCATATATATATCCTGACTTTTTCCCATCAGTGAAATCATAATGCGGGTAATAATTTATATTTTCTACGCCCACTTTAAAGTCTTTAGCCAAAGCAGCGTTTATGTAAAAAATTGATAAAAGAATAAGTAATATTTTCATTTTATTGTCTGTTTATCGTTGCTGACGAATCGAAGTCTTTCAAATTAATTTGTTTTTCTCTATGCCTAAAAAACTGAATAATCTTACTTGGATATAAAGTATAGCCGTTAAGCTTGCATATCTTACGTTTTAAAATGATTAAGGTGAGGCAAGAAAAATAAGCCAAATAGCAAAAGACCAAAGAAATAAAAAAATGGTTAAGCATTAGCTCTATTATCATTACGATTGAAAAAATAAACAAAGCAAAACTGCCAATCAAATGCTTTTTATATCCCGGATATTGATGAAACTCAAAATAATCTAAACGATTTAAAAACCAGTTGCCTTTTTTTGAGCCGCTTTCATTTAAATATTTAGCTTGTCTAAAGTCTTGTTTCATTTTTAGCTCTATTTCATTGATAAAATTTTTAAATACATGGGTTATAACTTGGATCTCTAGATTTATCGATAGCCTCTTGGATCAGCATTTTATTAGCAATTATCTCTCCATGGTTACGCCAATTTTCAATAAAATTAATCGTTAGTGATTCATCATATGTCATCAAACTAGATATTTTTAATTGTCTTTCATTATTTTCAGGATAAATTTCTTTAATATATTTATCCAATTTTTGGATTTCATCAACATTATTACTAACTTTAAATATTTCTTTTAATAAATTAGCGCCAACAACACTGATCAAAGTACTAGTGCTTTTAGCTTTCATCACTAAAGCCATATCTAAACAAGCAGTTTTCATCGTGTTTAGATTATCTTTACACGATTTATATATATCATTCAAACCTGTCACTGGCCGAGCCATTGAATAGCCTTTTGCTAATATAATTGATTGGTTATAGTCGTTAGCAAAACCATTTGCGAGTAAACTTTCACGATACAAATCTTCAAATTCAAAATTATAATTAGTATAAAAAGTAGATTTTTCAGCATTTTTTATTGCATTTATTGCTTCTTTTTCATTTCCTTGTTTTATATATTTACTGGCGATTACTTGCCACATAGCTGCATTTTCGACTAATGTAGATTTTGCTTTTATTTCTACTTCGTCACATCCTAGTAATTTAATATTAGCAGCACAAGCTTGTAATAAACTAAATAACACAAGGTTATTAAACCCATTACTTTGTGAATACTCTAATAACCAATCAAAATTTATTTGAGCTTGTTTTTGACTATTCGTTTTTGAGACTTTAAAGTCTTGCATTAAATTATAAGCTAATAAATCAAAACTACTGCCAGAGTTTTTTAATTTGCTATTAATTTCTCCTATACTTTGATCTGCATATTGGGTTAAATCAATTTCTTTTGTTTTTGGGCTACATTCAAGAATATAGTCTTGCTGTTTATCGGCTAAAGTGACTTCTGCACTTCCATCTTTTACAATCTCTTGGATTGTGTCAGCAGATACAACTGAATCACTTGTCAAAGTATTAGTCGGGTTTACTTGTTGAATATAAATTAGATTATCTTGCTTGAGCGATAACCAAACCATGATTAACAAAAGCAATGTAAAACACAATAAAATTATCTTTTTGATGTTCAATTAAGCACCTATTGAAACACTCACTATTGAAAATTAAACTCTTTATTTAATATGCCATAACAATAACCATCAAACCAGTTTTCAGATATTTTATAGTGTTCTCGAAGAATACCTTCTTTTTTCATACCCAGTTTTTCCATTAACTTCCAAGAAGCATTATTGTCAGCTAAGCACTGAGCCGTTAGTTTATGCACATTCATTTCTTGAAATAAATGCGTATATAAAGCATGAACAGCTTCAAATGCATATCCACATTTTTGATACTTATTATTTAAACGATAACCAACTTCTCCAATACCGCTCGCTAAAATTGTATATTTAAACATTAGCTCACCAATTAACTTTTTCTCTTTTTTAAGCTCTATGGCAAGACCAAGCTTTTCATTTTCATTGGCATACCAAGGCTGCACGGCTTGTTCTAACCTTATTATTGTTTGCTCATATGTAAGTGGTTCAGTTATAAATTTATTTACATCAGCACAACTTCTGTGCTCAAAACTATCGGATAAATCACTCATTCTCATACAACGAATTATTAATCTTGGTGTTTCTATAAGTATCATATTTAAATCCTATTTTAGTTATGAAACGACGTTTAACGTTGTATTTTTTTGGCTAAGGTTTACCTTTGTATTCATCACAAACCAACTAAATAAAAGCACAAGAGATGAAACTAAGTATAAAAGTGACAAAGCAACATAACTTGTGATCAAATATGTGCACATCAACATAGCTAATAATGAAAAACACAATAATTCAATCGCGCCAACTAAAGCACTTGCAGTTGCGGCAGATTGTTTAAACGAAGTTACGATTAAATGGATACAACATGGATAATATGTACCAAATGCAATCATTAATAAACTATAGCTAAACAAACTTGAAAATAGTGAAAATGGCAAAACATATAGTGTTAGCCCTGAGAGGAAAATAAGAGGCCAAAACATAAGTAACATAATTTTAAATGAAAGTTTCTTTTGTAATATTTTTGCCAAAACAGTGCCTAATACTAAGCCTAATGTTGGGATCATCATAGCTGTACCATATTGGGCAGCAGACAAATTAAATTTTTCTTGTAACTCAAATGGATAATAGATTTGTGAGGTTAAATACAAAAAAGTGGGTACCCATTTAAATGCCGCTATACTCAAAAACTTTGATTGTATAATTAAATTCTTATACTCATTAAACATAGCTAAAAACTTCAATTTTTGTGTAACAGCTATTGCTTTGTTATTAGATAAAAAGAAAAAACCAATAAACCAAATAGATAAAAAATATACAGTAACGACTAAAAAAAGAATTTGCCAATTGAATTGTGTGGCTATTACACCACCAAACCAAGGAGCAATCACTGCAACTAAACTCGCCGCTATCGATAAACTTGCTGTCGCACTTTTTAATGTTTTACCTTCAAGGCTTGAAGCCAATATTGTTCTGCTGATCAATAAAGGCGCTGCCGCTCCTAGACCTTGTAATATTCTTCCGAGCGCAAACATTACTTCATTATGAGCAAAACCTGCGGTCAAACTACCCAATATAAATAATATTTGGCAAAATAAAAAAACAGCTCTATTTCCCAAATAATCACATAATGGGCCTACAACTAATTGAGATACGCCAAGACATATAAAGTAATACATCATAATTTGTTGCAATTGGCTTTTTGTGATATTCAGTGATAAAGCGATATCCGGCATAGCCGGTAAAAATATTTGGCTCGCTAATTGTGAGCAAGATAAAAATAAAATAGCTAAAACTAGCGGCACATGCTTTCTCCTTAAAATTAAAGTACCACTATATTATTTAACTATAGGAATAAAAATGCTGTAATAGGCAAAACATTACTTCTTAACTGGAATGAATCTATGGATTGGTTAACTGCGACTAAAAGTTTTTGCGCTTTAGTAGAACATAAAAGTTTTACTAAAGCCGCACAAGCAATAGAAGTAACACCATCAGCTGTTAGTAAAAGAATTGATTGGCTAGAAAAAGAGCTTGGTTTAAGCTTATTTATTAGAACCACACGTCAAGTGAATTTAACTGAAGCAGGCATTGGTTTCATTCCACGGGCTAAAAGTTTTTTAAATCAATTTAATATTATGATCACTGATACTCAGCAAGAAGCTTCTCATCCCAGTGGTGTATTAAAAATAGCTGCGACCTTAGCTGTCGGCAATACAGTTTTAATGCCACATATTGAAACATTTTTAGCGATTTATCCTCACGTAAAAATTCAGCTTAATGTTTTAACACCTGGAGAGTTACCTGATTTAGAGCACGATTTAGTATTAACTCGTAAGCATGAAGAATTTGACTCTACTGCGCATAAAGGCACTAAATTAGTTGATTATCAGATGAGTTTATTTGGCTCTCCAGAATATATAGAAAACCACAGTGCAATCCTTTCTTTAGCAGATTTGAATAATCATAAAATGATATTAAGTAATTTTTACAGAAAACAAGGCTATTTAGAGTTAGATAATGGAGAGTTTTTTGAATTTACAAACTTCAATTTTGTGACAGATCACCTTGAGGCAATTTTAATCGCCGCGAAACAAGGAATGGGACTTATATTTATTTCACCTTCTTATATAAAACGAGAGTTAGCAAAAAATCAATTAGTGCCAATATTACCAAATATAAAATCTGCCAGTAAACAACTATGGATATTTTACCCTAATACAGAGTTTACCCCATTAAAAACCAGGCTGTTTATTGATCATTTAAAATCTAAGATGGTCTAACATTTAAGAAGTGTTAAAAATTAAAAGCTTTAAATTATATAACGTGTGGATCTTTAACTTTAAATACAATCGTAAAAGTTGAGCCTATATTTATTTTACTATTAACATGTACAGTCGCCTGCATGCGATCTGCTAAGCTTTTTACTAAAGATAAACCGATTCCTATACCATCTATACAGTTCTCTTTGGCATAGTCTAACCTTAAGAATGGCTCAAATATTAACGCTTGATCTGCGCTATCAATGCCGATTCCAGAATCTTTAATATGCATTTCAACTTCCCCCTCAGTATTAACTGAGGTATAGACCTCAATAAAGCCATTTTTTTTATTATATTTAATCGCATTGTTTAGTAAGTTAACTAAAATTTGACGGACTCTACCAGGATCAGCATAAACAAAATGCTCCTTTTGTTCATAGTCTATGGTTATATTTTGCGCTTGAGTAAAAGGTTGAACCATCACAATACTTGATATAATAATGTCATTTAAGTTGCACTGCTGCCAGTTGACTTCAAATTCATCTTTATTTGAATATACAAAATCCATAATATCTTTTACTAACATAGATAAGTGCAGCCCGGCAGTATTAATATGTTTTAATAAAATTGAATTATCACTATCATCTTGTGTCATATTACATTGTAGTACTTGTGAACCGCCGACAATTGCATTTAAAGGTGTATTGAGTTCATGGCTGATACGAGATAAAAAATCTGATTTCGCCTTATTTGCTTTATCTGCTACATTTTTCGCTGCTGATAGATCTTGTGTTCTCTCCTTTACTTTATCTTCAAGTAAAAGGTGAGATTTAATAATTTCAATTCGAGCATCAGCTAAATTTTTAAGCATTTCTGAAAAAGCATTTTCTATAATGGTTAATTCATTTTCTCTTTTATTATCTAAGTTAATTTTAAATTCATCTAACTCGTCAAAATCCACAGTTTCTATGGCATGAACTAACTTTAATAAAGGTTTGATTAATAACTTGTTGCCAACCCAAACAAATAGATACCATAGGGCAACTGTTTTAATAATGGCATTGATAATAATTAATATCACACCAAATTGTACTCTTTGAATAATAACAGAAGCGTTTGAATATAAAGTAGCGATTCCTACTTTTCTAGATTTACCTCTAAATACATAATTTATTGGAAATTGATAAGAGAATACATCGGTAAATTCAGCGCCAGATACAGCTATGAGCTCTGAATTTTCATTAAATTTTAGTACCTCACCTGTATCCGACTTTATAATGCCTATACCTGTAAATATATCTTCATTTTGTTCTATTTTAACCCCCATAACAATGGGGATTGCTAACATGCCATTAAGTGTATTTATGACTTGCTCCTTATCTAAATTCCAAACCCCTGCACTTAAAACAGGCTCAAATATTTGTTGGTTTATTTTAAGTTCATCTTCGACTGCTTTTTGAGTATGCTTATATTCTATTGCGACTTGTCCGATAGTAATAACAACCGCAACAACACAATAAATAGCAAAAACATAATTGATCAATTGCGTTGCGATTGAATTTTGTTTTATAAACACACTATCAGTCATTTAATGTACTCCCTAGTTTACATGTATTAGGGATCCACTGATGCCAGATATGTTTATTTTCATCAGTCCACTGCTTTGCAGCTTCTTTATAGCTAAGCTTTTTAAAATCAACTGTAGCTGCAAGTGCTGAAATACTTTGATTATCAAAACTAATATTTTTAATAATTTTAAATGCACATGGCCATTTTTTCTTTAAGCCTTTCCATACAGCCTTTTTTAAATAACCATTTTTGGGGTTTCCACAGTCATAATGAAATTCAGGGTTTATTCCCCATTTAGGGTCTATTTCACATTCTTTTTGATACTCAGGAAACTCAACAAATTTCCCTTCATAAACCGCTTCTACCCAATTAGGGCTCCAATTAAATAGTACTATCGCTTTATTGTGTTTCACTGCATCTTTAAGTTCAGACCACAAATCATCAGTTTTCTTAACTGTATCAATTTTAAAATTGAGTCCTAATGCGCGAATGCGCGCAGCTTCTGGTTTTTCCCAAGGTCCTGCAATATAGCGACCTGTATTAGACCCATCATTTGAAAACAAAGCCGAACATTTTTTTAATGCTCGCCAATCTGGTAATCCAGGACATAACAGCTCGACATAACTAGGGTACCACCACTCTTCTCTTGTTGTTGCTTTATGGCTGCCTGCATCAAGTACATTTCCTGATTTAATTACGCGTTCAAACATAGTGGCCATCGTACCTTCCCAGACTTCAATTTGAACATGATCGATCCCTTGAGAAAGAGAACCCCATTGCTCATTTATGGGTGAGAATGAATATTTAGTTTTATATCCAGCTGAATTTAATACTCTGCCTGTGATATGAGCCAGTACAATTTGACTGCTCCAATCATTGATAATGATACTAATTGGTTGTTTATTTTTACTTGTTTTCCCATAGCAGATACTACAAAATAACAATAAAATCAGAAGAGAGATAAAACGTTTAATTATCATGTTTCAAGTCATAAAATGAATAGATTCTTTTTAAGTAAAGCACTTATTCAATACATATCAAATAAGCGCTTAATCTTCATTTATATGAATTTAAAATATCTAAAAACGTAAGGGAAAAATTAAAGGGTGTTTTTAATCGTTGATATTGCGTTTTTGATTTCATCTTTGGATAACGCACCTTCATGAACAAAAATTACTTTTGAAGATTTATCTACAATAATGATAATTGAATTTTCTTTCTTTAATTGCCAAGCTTTTGCAGCTGCACCATTTTCATCTAATACTAAGGATGACCAACTAAATTCTTTTTTACTATCTTGGGCAGACGACTTTACAAAACCACCCGTGCCCCACATTGCATCATCTTGATTAATTATGGTTATAGTTTGATAATCTTTAGTATCAAATTTTTGTGCTGTGATTGACTTCATTAAAGGCGCATTCATTTCTTTTGAAGCACTTCGCCCTGCAATCGCTTGGATCACCCTTACTTTTCCTTGTAACTGTTTTGTATTCCATTTTTCGTATACAACATCATTATCTTTAAGTAAAAGCTCGCCATGGGTTTTAACTTCAACTTGGGGTAATACTTTGTTTAATTTAATGTTATGAGCAAAACATAAATTTGGCACACAACATAATGCTAAAAGTAATTTTTTCATTTTTTATTCTTAAATACATCTATAATATTAATTAGAGTAAAGTTTTTAATAACAATTAGATGTAATTAAATATATTTGTTTTTGTAAAATTGTAATTACCCTAAAAAATATAAAATTGTGCAAACATTTTTTCATCAACCCACTGCCACTGTAAATCTTCAACCACTGCTGATTCAGGTCCTTGAGATAAAAAAACAACAAGTGCTTCGACGTCTTTTTGTTTACCTGTTGCCATGACTTCTACATTGCCATTGCTTAAGTTTTTCGCATAACCATGTAAAGTCAGTTTTTGCGCTTCTTTTTTAGTAGAAGCTCTAAACCAGACACCTTGAACTTTGCCAGATACCATTGCTTTAATCGTTTTATTCATGATTTACCTTTTATTATTTAATGTATTTAGCTTTTTACTTTATTAATTGTTGATAGCACACTAAAATTAGCGCCTTAATTTATAGCAGATAAAACACTGAATTTTAGTCTCAGTATTTGGAAACCATATGTCGTCAATCCTATTTTTACAAGCTGGCCGTGAAAAGTCTTTAAAACGCAAACACCCTTGGATATTTTCAAAAGGGATAAAAAAGATAAAAGGTAAGCCAGGTTTAGGCGATTGTGTCGAAATTCATGATTCAAATGGTAACTATTTAGCGACTGCTGCTTATAGCCCGCACTCACAAATTCGTGCGCGTATTTGGACTTTTGACCAAAATGAAACGATTGATACCGCTTTTTTTGAAAAACGTATTCGTCGCGCACTTTTTGCCAGAGAAGATGCGATTGCACAAGGTGGTTTAACAGGTTTTCGTTTAATTGCAGCTGAATCAGACTCTATTCCAGGTGTAACAATAGATAAGTTTGGTAACTACCTAGTTGGTCAATTTTTAAGTGCCGGAGCTGAACGCCATAAAGGAGAGATAGTACAAGCGCTTCGTAATGTTTTCCCTGACTGTAACATCTATGAGCGCTCAGACGTAGAAGTGCGCAAAAAAGAAGGTTTAGAGCCTATTACCGGCGTACTTTGGGGCGTAGAGCCACCAGAGGTTGTAATTATTGAAGAAAACGGTTTAAAACTTGAAGTTAACATTAAATCAGGACATAAAACTGGCTTCTACTTAGATCAACGTGATAGCCGTGCTGCGTTAGAACGTTTTGTAAAAGATAAAGACGTTTTAAACTGTTTTTCTTATACCGGTACTTTTGGTTTATACGCGCTTCGTGGTGGTTGTTCAAGTGTTACTAATGTTGATGTTTCACAACCAGCATTAGATACAGCAAAACGTAATGTTGAATTAAATGAACTTGATTTAAATAAAGCTAATTTTGAAAAACAAGATGTTTTTAAACTTTTACGCCAATACCGCGAAGATGGTAAAAAATTCGATACTATCGTAATGGATCCACCTAAATTTGCTGATAATAAAGCACAATTAACAGGTGCATGTCGTGGTTATAAAGATATTAATATGATTGCAATGCAAATATTAAAACCAGGTGGCACATTATTAACTTTCTCTTGTTCAGGTTTGATGGAACAAAACCTATTCCAAAAAGTCGTTGCTGATGCCGCATTAGATGCAAACAAAGATATATTATTTATGGAAAGATTGAATCAAGCTGCGGATCACCCAATTGCAGGATTCTACCCTGAAGGTTTTTACTTAAAAGGTTTAATCTGTAAGGTTTTCTAAAAATAATTCTGCTGCGCAGTTTTATTAAAAGCAACTGCGCGGCAGAACATAAATACTTAAAGGTATATACAATAAATCCCTCTAAGTATTTTTTTAATTTTGTATTCTTATTTTTTCGCCACGTAGTGGGCATCAATAAAATTTACGTAGCAAGTTTTATTAGTTTACTTCAATAAACTCCAGCCCAACAAGATACTCTTGCGTCTCAAGACTTGAACAACGTATCACTTTTGCAATCGCATCCAAAGATGGTACGCCATTATTGGTTGAGCCAACTTTTACTTTAAGTTCAGTATTTACTTCTAATGGTTCGTCTAATTCAACTGACATACCTGTGGCACTTAAATCACGACACACGCCATCTATCTCACGACCAGACTCTGAATCAAGTAAAACTAATACTGCTTGTGCATTTACCATCATTCTAAAAAAATTACGCTTATCTTCGTGTAACATACTGCTCCATGCTCCTGTTATCGAGAAATTTATATACTGCAATACCTATAAATTAAAGAGATGTAAAAAAAATGCAAGCTATTATCTTAAAATAATGCCTGCATTTTATTCAATTAGAGTTAATAACTATTAAATCCTTAACTGAGTTCTTTTATTGCATTGATCACCCGCTTAGCTGAAACGGGATATGGTGTGCCTAAAGTTTGCGCAAAAAATGATACTCTCAGCTCTTGTTGCATCCAAAAAATATCTTCTAAAGCTTGCGGCATTTTAACGCCTTTAGGCACCTTTTTAACTTCAGATTTATATAGTTGCTCAACTTTATCTAGCTCTAAAATACATAATCTATCTCGATTAGGATCAATACGTAGTTTTTCTAGCCTGCGATCTACAGCATTAAAGTAACGGATCAAGTCTTTAATTTTTTGAGCGCCAAAACTGCTAATAAAACCTTTAAAAATCAAACTTTCTAGCTGAGATTTAATATCACCATGCGCGTTTATCATAGATAAATCTACACGCCCTTTTAAACGTTTATTAACCCCATGTGCCAACCTCAATACTTGCTCGACATCTATGGCGATCTTAACCACAGTATCATCTAAATTAGCACGAACATGTTCTTTTATTTTTTCAAAATCATCCGCATTTCGAATATCAACTTCACTACTCATATCCTGACACAATTTATCAACACCAGCTGCAATACAATCATCGATTAATTCATTCACTTTACCAAACGGGTTAAAATACAAACCCAATTTTGCTTTATTTGGCAGCTTCTGCTGTAAATATTTAATTGGCGATGGCACATTTAATAAAACTAAACGACGTAAGCCCTGATTATGCGCTGTAATTGCTTTTTCTTCTGAATCAAATAACTCAATTGCAGCGCTGGTTTTTTTATCTACTAACGCTGGGAAAGCTTTGATTTCATAACTGCCTTGTTTTTTAACATAGGCTTTTGGTAATTCGCCAAAATCCCAATGAGTAATATCAGTTTGCTCTATGCCTTTATCTGCTACTTTAGACAAAGTATCTGTTACTTTACCTTGTAATTCACGTTTTAGTTTTTCTAAATCCGTACCACGACCTAAGAGTTTGTCTTTATCACCGCGTACTTCAAATTGCATTCTAAGATGCGTCGCTAAAGCAGAATAATCCCACGCTTGAGGGTCAATTCGCGTACCGCTCATACGTAATAAGTGTTTTGAAATAGCCTCGATAAAACTGCCTTGCATAGGTTCAATTGCACTCATTACAGCATCGGCATAATTTGGTACAGGCACAAAGTTACGTCGAATTGTTTTTGGTAAAGATTTAAGCAAAGCACACACTAATTCATGTCGAAATGCAGGTATATGCCAATCAAAACCAGTTTCTTCCACTTGATTTAATAAAGCCAATGGAATTTGAACTGCAACACCATCAATATCTTTACCAGGATCAAAATGATAACTCAGCGGTAAAATAATGTTATTTTGCTGCCACGTATCTGGATGTTCTGCATCTGTAATATGTTCGGCCTGATGCTGCATCAGGTATTCACGTGTCATATGTAAAAAGCGTTTATCCGTTTGCTTTTGTTTTTTCCACCACGTATTAAAGTCAGTACGGTTATTAATATGCTCAGGTAATCTTTCTACATAAAACTCATAAAGCGTTTGTTCATCAACTAAAATATCACGGCGACGCGCTTTATTTTCTAAACTTTGAATGTCATCAATTAAGTTTTGATTATGCTGTAAAAACCCTTCATTCTGCCCAAGTTCTTGCTCTACTAAAGCAGTGCGGATAAATAAATCACGGCTCACTTTTGAATCAATTTTACTATAAACACAACGGCGTTTATTGACTATCACTAAGCCATATAAAGTTTGTTGTTCAAACGCCATAACACAGCCAGGTTTTTTCTCGTAATGCGGTTCACTATAGCTATGCTTAACTAAATGTGATGCTAATGACTCTAGCCATTTCACATCAATTTTTGCATTAATTCGCGCATAGAGTTTTGAAGTTTCAACAAGCTCAGCCGACATTAACCATTTTGGGCTCTTTTTAAATAAACTAGAACCTGGAAATACATAAAACTTAGAGTTTCTTGCACCTACAAATTGTCTATCTTCATCTTTAAAACCAATATGACTTAACATGCCAGATAAAAGTGCTTTATGTATTACTTCGCCATCGGCATTTGTTTGATTAACTTTAAAGCCCATTTCCTGACAAATCGTCACTAACTGATAAACAATATCTTGCCATTCACGAACACGCATATAAGCTAAGAAGTCTTTTTGACATAAACGTCTAAATTGATTGCGATTTAAGTCTTGCTGTTGTTCATCTAAATAACGCCATAGGTTTAAAAATGCGACAAAATCAGAATCAGGGTCGCTAAATCGGTTATGCTTTTCATCACTGGCTTGTTTTTTATCTGATGGGCGCTCTCTTGGGTCTTGAATAGACATAGCAGCAACTATAACAATAACTTCAAATAAACCACCTTCATATGCCGCTGTTAATACCATTTTCGCTAATCTTGGATCAACAGGTAATCGACTTAATTCTCGGCCGCTTTTTGTCAGCTTCGTAATGTTGACATGTTTAGCGTGGCGTTCTTTTTTATTTGAAATCGCTTTAAGTTCTTGTAAAAGCGTTAAACCATCGTTGATATTTCGGCTATCAGGGGCTTGAACAAATGGAAATTTTTCCATATCTCCTAAGCCAAGAGAAATCATTTTTAAAATTACAGATGCTAAATTTGTACGTAATATTTCAGGGTCGGTAAATTCAGGGCGACCATTAAAGTCTTCTTCTGAATAAAGTCGAATACACACACCCGCTTCAACACGACCACAACGCCCTTTACGTTGATTGGCACTTGCTTGAGAAATCGCCTCTATTGGTAATCTTTGTACTTTAGTACGTGCACTATATCGGCTAATTCGTGCTGTACCAGGGTCGATAACATACCGAATACCTGGGACAGTTAAAGAGGTTTCTGCAACGTTGGTACTGAGTACGATACGTCGTCCACTGTGACTTGAAAATATACGGTTTTGTTCTGCATTAGATAGACGTGCATACAAAGGTAATACTTCAGTATGGCGTAAATTACGCTTAGTTAATGCATCAGCTGTATCGCGAATTTCACGTTCACCATTCATAAAGATAAGAATGTCACCTGGCCCTTCATGCATTAATTCATCAACGGCATCAAAAATACCTTGTAGTTGATCGCCCTCACCTTCTGATTTTTTATCATTATCTTTAACACTGTAATCAGATATTGGGTTGTAACGCACTTCTACCGGATACGTACGACCTGATACTTGTATAATAGGTGCGTTATCAAAATGCTTTGAGAATTTTTCAGGATCGATTGTTGCTGACGTGATAATTACTTTTAAATCTGGGCGTCTAGGTAAAAGCTCTTTTAAATAACCTAAAATAAAATCAATGTTTAAGCTGCGTTCATGGGCTTCATCAATAATGATGGTATCGTATTGATTTAAAAACTTATCTTGTTGAATTTCAGCAAGTAAAATACCATCAGTCATCAACTTTATATAGGTTTGTTCTGTTACTTGATCACTAAAACGAATTTTATAACCAACTTGCTTACCAAATTCAGTATTAAGTTCTTGTGCGATACGTGTACCAACACTTCTTGCAGCTAATCGTCTAGGTTGCGTATGACCAATATAACCTGCAATACCGCGTCCTAATTCTAAACATATTTTAGGTAATTGAGTGGTTTTACCTGAACCTGTTTCACCAGCTAAAATAACCACCTGATTATTAGCGATGGCCTCTTTAATTTCGTCTTTCTTTTGACTGACAGGCAAGTTTTCTGGATAAGTAATTTCAGGAATATTTTGTGCGCGAATTTCGCGACTTAAAATACTCTCTTCAATAGATTGATGTATTTTATTAAGTGCATCTTGCTGTTTAGTTTCGTCTTTTATTTTTTTGACACCATCAATACGGCGCTTAAAAAAGAACTGATCTTTCTTGAGACATTCATTTAATTTTTTGTATAAATCTTTATTATTTATTTTTTGTGGCTCAGACGACATACAAACTTCAGCTTTCAATCTAAAAAAGGACGCTGATTTTACCAAAAAATACTTTTATCGAATAGCGCATTTTGACCTCCTTTATAATTTTCATCTAAATATCCTTTTTGAAGCTTAAAATATTGATAAATATATCGACTTTTTAGCACTTCAAAAAATTTGTATTTTTTGTACTACACTAAATCTATATGTATTAATTTTAACACTAAAACATAAACTTGAATAATAAAGGTTACGCAATTGAATCTCACAGATATGACACTGTTAGAAAAAATGAAAATAACCCAAATAGAGATTTCAAATAGATTTGAAATTTTAGGGCTAAAAAAAATAAACTTTGATATTTTGTTTGCAAATAGAGTGTTAATCGAAGAAAACATTGATTTTATTATTGATAAGTTTTATGAAAAACAAACCCAAAATGAAGAAGTGTCAATACTAATTGGTGATATAGATACATTACAAAAACTCAAATGTGCACAACATGAGTATATTTTAGATTTATTTTCAGGTTGTTATGACAATCATTATGTAAACAACCGTTTAAGAATTGGGCTCGTACATAAAAGAATAGGCGTTGAACCTAAACTTTATATGTCGGCCATGTCCGATTTAAAATATATTTTAAATGAAGTACTTAAAAAGTCTTCAGATGATCATAATTTATTATTGTGTTCACTGGACAAACTCCTCATTTTTGATTCAAGCTTAGTAATTGATACTTATATAGATAGTCTCCTCAATGATGTAATTTCTTCGAAGAAAAAACTTGAAGTTTATGCTAAAAATTTAGAGGAAAAATCAACTGAATTAGAACGTTTAACGCAATTAGATCCTATGACTCACTTGTTTAACCGACGTTCTATGGAAAGATTCTTGACTCGAGAATTAAAAGTGGCAAAAAGACGTAATACACATTTGTCACTTGCTTATTTTGACATCGATGATTTTAAGAAAATAAATGATACAGAAGGACATAACAAAGGAGATCAAGTTATTTTATATTTCAGTAATTTAATGCTCCATAATGTCAGAGAAGTCGATATCCCCTGTAGGGCTGGAGGGGATGAGTTTTGCTTAATATTACCTGAATGTAATAAAGTCAATGCTGAAGTTATCTGTCAGAAAATACTCACTTCTTTTACAAATAAATATCCTAAATATAAAATTAGCGTTGGGATCTCACAAACAGATCCAGAATATAAGAATAATGAATATGACTTAATAAATTTAGCTGATCAAAATATGTATAAGAACAAACTCAATAAACAGGCTAATTAAAGTGCTTAATTTATATTAAGCACTCCATAGGCAAGTTAGTCTTCTTTAAAGATACCAACATAAGTCGCTGATGTATTTGATTTAGAAGCGCGATACATACCCTTGGTATTAAATGGTAAACTGATATTACCTTTAGTATCAATTATTATTACACCACCCGTACCACCAACTGGTAGTAATACATCATGTATGACTTCATTACCTGCTTGTACGATAGTTTTTCCCTGATACTGCACCCGAGCACAAATATCAGCTGCCACGTTATAACGAATAAAATACTCACCATGACCTGTTGCAGATACGGCACAAGAATTATTATCAGCAAAGGTACCCGCACCAATAACCGGCGAATCACCAATACGACCAAAACGTTTTGCAGTCATACCGCCTGTTGATGTACCCGCAGCTATATTACCATTTATATCTAACGCAACTGCACCTACAGTGCCCATTTTATAATTAACGGGTAAGGCTTGATGATTTGCTTGGTAATCTTTATTGCTGTGAGCTGTATCGAGTTTTTTCTTTGCTTTTAATAAAGATTGATATCTGTGTTCAGTATCAAATATTTTATTATCAACTAGCTTTATGCCTTGTTGTTTGGCAAATTCTTCAGCGCCCTCTTTAGCGAGCATTACATGAACAGATTTATCCATAACCAGACGCGCTAAATTAATTGGGTTTTCTATATGTTTAACACCTGCAACCGCACCTGCTTGGCGGTTTCGGCCATCCATGATAGAGGCATCCATTTCGTGCTTACCATCATAGGTATATACAGCGCCTTTACCCGCATTGAAAAATGGCGAATTTTCTAAAATATTAATTGCGGTTGTTACTGCATCTAAACTTTCTCCACCTTCATTTAAAACTCTATAACCTGCTTCCACTGCTTCTTTTAGTTTTGCCCTATATGCTTTTTCTTTTTCGGGGGTAAATTTACTTCTTTCAATTGTTCCTGCACCACCATGAATGGCAATAGCTAAGGGAGCTTCTTTGGCGCTTATGCCACCAGAAAAGCCTGAAGTGCTTAATGCACATATTAAGCTTGCTAAAGTCATTATTTTTTTCATTATACTCTCTTTTTAGTTATCTCTTATTTTTAGTTATACATTCAATTTGAATTAAATATTGAATCAATACAAGAAAATGAGATGAATGATAATTTTAAATTAATATGATTAATTTTTTGAGCTAGATCAAGGTTGTTATAAATCTTAGGCGTAATCTGGATTTATAGAGAAAGGAGATGATAATGCCAGTAAATCAATTATTAGATTCATTAACACAAAAGCAAATTGAATTAATTTCACGAATTAACGCAATCGAAAATGATTTTAAAAAAGGCCGCTCTCAGGATTTTTCAGAGCAAGCAACTGAAACCGAAAATGATCAGGTTTTAGATGAAATTCGTAATGAAGCTAAAAGTGAATTACAGCTAGTTAATGAAGCTATTCGTAAATTAGCAAATGATCAATACGGAGTATGTAGTCATTGCTCTAATGATATTCACCCCGAAAGATTACACGCTTTACCTTATACCCAAACTTGTATCCACTGTGCACATTAGGACGATAATATGAATATAGAAAAACACGACATTCACCATGAATTTCCAGAGTTTAAAGTCGAGATCAGAGATTTAAAAATGAATAATGCGCATTTTTCTCGGTTATTTAAAAATTATCATGAGCTTGATCATGAAGTGATAAGAATAGAAGAAGGTGTTGAAAATACCTCTGATCAATATTTAGATAACTTAAAGTTGAAAAGATTAGCTTTAAAAGATGAGCTATATGCAATGTTAAAGCAACATGCATCGTAACCTTTAAAGTACGCTAAGTTGCGCTTTTATCTTGTCTAAACGAATAATACCGGAGATTATTCTCCGGTATTATAATAATTAGTTTTTAACTTTATCCGTTGATTCTCTGATGATTAATTGCGCTTCAAGCGTTTCCTGATGAAGAGGAAGCTCATCATCTTGCTCTGTAAACTGCTCAATTAATTTACTTAGGGCTGTATATGTCATTTGTTCTACGGGTTGCGCTATTGTGGTCAACCCAGGCCAAATATGACGTGCGATTGGTGCATTATCAAAGCCCGCTATCGACATTTCTTCAGGCACCTTTAAAGAAAGCTGTGAGGCCACTTTTAAAACTGCCGCAGCCATATAGTCATTTGATGCAAATACGGCTGAAGGTCTAGGTGATAGGCTTAATATTTTACGCGCACTGTCTTCACCTGAGTGATAACTAAAGTTACCTTCATCTACAAGTTCAGGTTTAAACTCAATATTATTCTTTTTCAATGCATTTAAATAACCACTAAAGCGCAATGTAGTTGAGCTATGATCTGGGTGTCCTTTGATAAAAGCAATATCTTTATGGCCTAATGAAATCAACAGCTCTGTAATTTCAAATGCAGCTTGTTCATCATTACTTCGCACAGAAATTGAATCATCATCTAATGTACCAGGCGCAACCCTAGCGTAGGGAATATTTTTACTTTTTAAATACTCAAGTACTTCCGTTTTGTCACAAAACGGAGGCGTAAGTACTATGCCATCGAGTCTAGTACGGCGGATCAAAGCATCAATATTATCTAATAATGCTTGGCCTCTTAATTCACATGGATGTATTAAAAGGTTGTAATTTTTCTCGTGGCAGGCAGATAATGCACCCGTTTGAACACGTGTAATATAGCTTTTACTCGGATTATCGTAGATACAGCCAATGATAAAACTTCTATTATGGGCAAGGCCACGTGCGATTGGATTTGGTCTATAATCCAAATCTTTAAATGCCTGTTGCACTTTTTCTCGAGTCGCACTACTCACGTTCGGCTCTTCATTTAATACGCGAGATACCGTTTTTTTAGATACACCCGCATATTTTGCAACACTGTTTATCGTTGCTTTACTCATTTAATTCTCTTTTTAAATTTTTAATCATAATTATTGATTTACGATACAGGCCGCTGCACCAATTAAAGGGATATTATCTTGTACAACTAATGTCACCGGAATATCTTGTACAAAATTAGTCATAATGCCTTTTTTATTGAAGTTATCTGCAAAATGACTCTCTAATAATACCTGTTGCATTCTAGGTAAAATGCCACCACCTATAAATACTCCGCCTCTGGCACCAAATGTAAGGGCTAAGTCGCCCGCAACACAGCCAAGCCAAGAACAAAACTCTGCTAATGTTTTCATACAAATATCACAACTGCCATCCAAAGCTTTTTGTGTAATGTGTGCAGGGTCTAAATTTTCAGCATCAACTTTATTAACTAATGCCATCGCTTTATATAAACGGGTTAAACCTATGCCAGAAAATACAGTTTCAACTGAAACATGGTCAAATTCGGCTTTTAATTCTGCCAATAAAGATATTTGCAGTGGTGTAACTGCAGCCAAACTAATATGACCAGCTTCACAACTTAATACAGCTTGTTGGCCGTTATTTATAACTAAAGCTGCAGCACCAAAACCAGTACCCGGTCCAATCACAGCGATATTATTTTTCTCTGCGCTAACCCCATTTTTAATTTGCACATTATCATTTTTATCTAAATAAGGTGAAGCATAAGCAAAAGCGGCAAAATCATTGATAACACTTAGTTTTTCAAAACCAAATTCGCGTTTAATATCGCTAACAACAAAATTCCAGCCTAAGTTTGTCAATCTTACTGATTCACCTTTAATTGGACCTGCCACTGCTAAACAGGCATATTTTGGTGCAAAGGATGATACAAATTCCAGGTACTGGGTCAAAACACTTTCTAAAGAGGAATAATTAGCACTTGGATATGTTTGTGATTGCTCAATTTTGAATTTCATTGTGCTTTCATCAAAGTCAGTTACTAATGCAAATCGTGCGTTAGTACCACCAATATCAGCAACTACAATAGGTTCAAATGCATTGTTGTGATGCATATCATTCTCTCTTTAATATATTTTCTGAAAAACCATATTTGGTTAATCACAGTTAATAACCTCATTCCTCGATAATTTAATGGTTATTGTTAACATGCTTTAAGTTTTTGTTTATATCTTTTGTAAGCAATGTAAAATACGCCAAAAAATTTCTAAACATTATCATACCTTCATTGTGACACCGGTGTCATGTCATTTTTACTATAAAAAAGACATATCTTTAAAAATAGTTTGATAATAATCTCAAAAAACATTTATTCTGTTAGAAGAAAAGTATCTATAAAAAACGTTCACGGGAATAAAAATGAAAGGCAAAGCAACGTCATTTGATATCGCGCATTATGCGGGAGTATCTCAATCTACAGTTTCTCGTGCTTTAAGAAATAGCCCATTAGTGAATGAAGAAACACGCAAAAAGGTACACGAAGTTGCTAAAGAACTTAATTATAAAGTAGATAAAAACGCCAGTAACTTACGAACTCAACAAAGTAATACCTTAGCGTTATTGTTATTTGAAGATCCGACCAAAGATGACTCCCAAATAAATCCTTTTTTTCTAGCGATGTTAGGCTCTATTACACGTGCCTGTGCCAATGTTGGATATGATTTACTTATTTCGTTTCAACAAGCAAGCAAAGATTGGCATGCCGATTATGAAGATAGCCATAGAGCTGATGGCATTATTTTACTTGGTTATGGTGACTTTATTGATTACCAAGAAAAGCTAGATAAGTTGCTAGCTCAAGGCACTAAGTTTGTATGTTGGGGTGCAAAGGTTACACAAAGCCCTAATTTATCTATTAGCTGCGATAATTATCATGGTGGACAACTCGCCGCTAAACATTTAATTGATATACAGCGAACAAACTGTGCTTTTATTGGTGATGCTTCAGAACATAGCCCTGAATTTTTTGCACGCTTTAATGGATTTAATGACGAATTTACCAAAAAGAATCTCAGTATTGATTCTAGAAAAATAGCGAATGCGATTTCTACAGATGAATCTGGTTTTCAAGCTACAAAATCTTTGATCAGTAATAATATAAAATTTGATGCTTTATTTGCTGCCAGTGATTTAATTGCGATAGGTGCGATAAAAGCATTAACTGAGGCTGGGATAAAAGTACCTGAAGATGTTGCTGTAGTTGGCTTTGATGATATTCCAATTGCAAGCTTTACTAATCCACCTTTAACAACTGTACAACAAGATACCTCTAAAGCGGGTGAAATGTTAGTGACTAATTTGCTTAAAATGATTAATGATGAAGATATAACTGTAAACTCGTTATTACCTGAGCTCATTGTTCGAGGTTCTACAAAAACACACTAAACATTAAAAACCCCAAATTGCCTATTTTGGGGTTTTTAATAATTATTTAAAGTTGGGCTTGATATCTGTTAAGACCCGCTTCTAAATCTTCTAATAAGTCTTCAACATCTTCAAGACCGACATGCAAACGAATTAATGCGCCTTTATCCCAACCAGTGGCAGAACGTAAATGTTTGATTGAAAGACTCGCTGTGATTAAACTCTCAAATCCACCCCATGAGAATCCCATTTTAAAATGATGCATACCATCAAGCATCGCTGTAATGGCTTTTTGATTACCTGCTTTCATTACAAATGAAAACAAACCATTACTGCCAGAAAAATCTCGTTGGAAAAACTCATGCCCAGGACATGACTCAAAAGCAGGATGACGAATATGATCTACTAAGGGATGTTTTTCCAGCCACTTTGCTACTTTAATCGCACTTGTTTCATGCTGTTTTAATCTAACTGGCATGGTTCTTAAACCACGTAGCGCTAGGTAAGCATCATCGGGTGAAGTACATTGGCCTAATAAATAGGAATGTTCTCTTAACTGATCCCAATGTTTTTCGTTGGCGATAGCAACGCCCATCATAACATCTGAATGACCAACGATATATTTAGTGGCAGCTTGGATAGAAATATCCACGCCAAAATCAAGTGGTTTATAATGAAAACCATTGCCCCAAGTATTATCTAACATTACAACCATATTATGTTTATGTGCAATTTTGGCTAATGTAGGTACATCTTGTACTTCCATGGTTAAAGAACCTGGGGACTCTAAAAATAAAATACTGGTATTGTCTTGAATTAAACCTTCAATACCTGCACCTATCATAGGATCATAATACGTCGTTTCAACGCCCATATTAGTTAAAATTTTATCGCAAAAATCACGTGTTGGTTCATACGCATTGTCCACCATTAAAATATGGTCGCCTGTTTTTACAAAAGACAAAATTGCCTGTGTAATTGCTGCTGCACCACAAGGGTATAACGCACATCCTGCGCCATTTTCTAATTGTGTAATAGCATCTTGAAAGGCAAAATGGGTAGTGGTGCCGCGACGGCCATAAAATAAAGTTTCATTAGCACGATTTTTAACTGCATGTTGCATATCTGCAACTGAATCAAATACCACTGTTGATGCTCTTTGAACAACTGGGTTTACAACGCCTTGGGTAAATTCTTTTTTTCTTCCTGCGGCTACAATTTTAGTATCATTTTTCATTTATATTTATTCCATACAATTTATCTATTATTGTGAAATTAAAGCATTTTCATTAAAAGGCTTCACAATAAAATTTGAATAACCTTATATCACTATTGTGACAGAATTTGGCATATATTCCTGTTGAGGAATTTTCATCATCTTTGTAAATATATAATCATAATATCTGTGTTTATGGTTATTTTGATGTTTCTATCCAATAATCAATCAAGAATCGCGAAATAGAATCTTTGCGTGGTAATTTAAGTCCCTCATCTTCATCTCCCCAATTAGAGAAAGTTTTCAGCTCTGCTCTAGTAAACCATTTTGCTTGCTCTAATTCATCTTGATCAACTTCAATTGTGCTACTGACTGCCGTTGAAATAAATCCTAGCATAATAGATGATGGAAAAGGCCAAGGCTGAGAGGCGATATACTCTACATTTTTAACTTCAATACCCGCCTCTTCTAACACTTCCCTTTGCACTGCTTTTTCAAGTGTTTCACCAGGATCTACAAACCCGGCTAAAGTTGAATACACACCTTGTGGCCAACTTGATTGACGTCCCAATAAACAGCGTTCAATGCCATCTGGGAATGTTTTTTCAACTAACATAATCACTGCGGGATCTGTTCTTGGAAATGTTTGATGCGAACAATCAAGATTAGTACAAGTTCGGCTATGTCCTGCTTCTACTAATGTATTAACGCTACCGCATCGTCCACAAAATTTATGTGTTCTATGCCAATGGCATAAAGCGCGCGCCAATATTAAAATTGAAGCAACTTGGTTTTCAATATTAGGACCACACTGACGAATATCATAAAACTCGCCCATTTGGTTCGCATTATTTAATAATTGCTCATTTGAGTTTGTCAGATCTAGCGCAAAATATGATACCTCTCCTTCTAACCCTAAAAAAATAGCATTTTCGAGTGAATCCATATTTAGAGATAAGAGTTCATCAAATGATAAAAATATTGGCTCGTTTTTATCGTTACAAAATAAGTTTTTATCATCAAACATGACTAGCCATTTGCTATTGTTATTTTTTTTAGTTTCTAGCCAAGTATTATCTTTTCTAAAATTTGATGCGCGATCTAAGTTCATTTCACAGTATTTAAGCATTATCATCCCTTACATCATTCTTATTTAAATAGTTTTCAGCCCAAGTTTGTGACCAATCACCCATAGGTTTTATTAAGTTAGCCAATTCTTTTGCCTGAATGGTTAAACCATAACCTTGTGAATTTTTCTCAACTATATCCAGTTGCATTAACTCTTTTAACCTATTGTTTAATAACGTCGGAGAGATATCTTCACATCGTCTTTGCAATTCTCTAAAAGTGGCATCACCAAAACTTAATTGCCACACTATGCCTAAACACCAAGTGCGACCTAATAAATCAAAAAGGGCCATGATCGGTTTACCAGAAGATGCTCCCCTCACAGGGCTACCAGGTATTGGCAGTGCCATAATTTGTCCTTTACTAAAGATGAGAGTCTATTTACATTTAGATTAACTCAAACAACACCGCTACACAATATGTAGCACCTTAAACAAAAAAAAGACCCGATTAAGAGTCTTTTTGAACAAAGTATGTGAAATTGATTAAAGCAATATTCTTGCTCATTAACCGCTTCAGAGATTAATTACTTTAAATTAGCTAAGTGCGCGATTAATTTTTGATTTTCTGCTTCGATATGCTTATAAAATTCTGTATCTGCTAATTTTGAAGCTGCTGCTTCATCGATTA
Source organism: Pseudoalteromonas sp. C2R02 (assembly GCF_018860845.1). Lineage (NCBI taxonomy): Bacteria > Pseudomonadati > Pseudomonadota > Gammaproteobacteria > Alteromonadales > Pseudoalteromonadaceae > Pseudoalteromonas > Pseudoalteromonas sp. C2R02. Next base: position 45,402 of record NZ_JAHKQC010000037.1, read on the forward strand.
CGATCACCGCATCACGGTGTAATTGTAGTGCTGATGCAGGACAAATTGCAGCAAGAGGACCTTCGACCATATCTTTGATTGCATCAGCTTTACCTTCGCCTGTTGCAAGAAGCACTACTTTTTTAGAATCTAAAATAGTGCCGATCCCCATAGTGATAGATAGATGTGGCTGGTATTCGTCTTCAGCAAAAAAACGTGCATTATCGTCAATCGTTGCTTGTGTTAATGTTTTTACACGCGTACGAGATGTTAAACCTGATGAAGGCTCATTAAAACCGATATGAGCATTTCTACCTATACCTAGCAGCTGTACATCAATCCCACCTGCTTTAGTAATTTTATCTTCATAGTCATTACATGCAGTTAATGGATTATTAGCATCACCTGGTGGAACATGTGTATTATTTAAATCGATATCAATATGGTTAAATAATTGCTCACCCATGAAATGGCGGTAGCTTTGTGGGTGTTCCCCTTTCAAACCTAAATATTCATCTAAGTTAAAGCTAGTTACATCAGCAAAAGACACTTCATTTTGCTGATTCTTTTGAATAAGTTCTTGATAAAGTGCAACCGGAGTTGAACCTGTTGCCAAGCCAATTACAGAGTTCGCTTTATTTTTAATTTGCTCAATAAATATATTAGCACCATATTCGGCAACTTGAGCGGCATCTTTTAAAATAACGATTTGCATATGAATAAACTCTTATAAAAAGAAGAAAAAGAAAATGGGACCTATGGCTAACAACCCGTGCAAGATATTATAACCATAGGTCAAAAAACCTAATCGGGATACGACAAATTTTAGGTTTAAACCATAATTGACAACGCTGTCATTATTACTCTTAATTTTTAACTTGTAAAGTAAAAGTGAATTATTTTAAGTAATTATTGTTATTACTTATACTATTTGGCTAATTAACTGATCATTTTAATATCAACAATTGGTATAAAGCAGCCTAATGTATAATTAACTCTAAACGCTCACTAATATTTTTCGTTTATACATCCAATGTAAAACAAGTAGTTGTACACCTAATAGTGCAAATACACTCAAAAGAGGTTGCCAACTTTCAGAACCCGCAACCACTAAACCACCAAATACGCTTTTTGCTGTATATTCCCAGTTTAATAAACTAGATGCTAAATAAATCATAATTGAGTTTGCACCAATAATAACAAATGGGTAAACCGCTTTTCTAAAGTTTAATACATCCACAAATGCATAAAATACCGCTAGTAAAATGGCACTCCAGCCAGATGTGACGAGTACAAATGAGCTAGTCCATAAATCTTTATTAACAGGAAATACTAAATTCCAAGTCCAACCTAGTGCTAAACAAATAAGCCCTGAAGCAAATAAAATACCCACAGTTTTCCATTCGCCTAAGTCTGGTGCTTTGGCAATTAAACGACCAGCAAATATTCCTAAAATAGCATTTACGATTGCAGGTAAGTTAGATAATAACCCTTCAGGATCTGTCGCGCGATTTTGATAAGTAATACCTGGTAAAAGGTGTTGGTCTATCCAAGCATTCCAACTTCCTTGCATCGTTAATACTCCTGCACTACCGCCTGGTACTGGAATAAAGCTTAACCAAATCCAGTAACCAATTAAAATACTAAACGCTGTGAGCATTTGAAATCTTAAAGAGGTATGCCAAATTAACATCACTGCAAAAAACCAAGCGACAGCGATTCGCCCTAATACACTGGCGTATCTGATTTCATCTAAACTGGCCGGAATACCTGTGCCCCAACCATGATTGTAAAATATGCCTAAAACACATAATAATAGTAATCTTTTAAACGCTTTTTTATATAAAGGTAAACGTTCTGATAAAGGTAAATGATCGATTCTTTTTGGTGATAACCCCATTACCACACCGGAAAGAAAGATAAATAAAGGGAAAATTAAATCGTAAAAGGTAAATCCATGCCATTGGCTATGCAATGTTTGTGCATGTGCGACTTGCCAACCTGCCCAACCGGTTAAAACAAATAAGGCAGCGAATAATTTTTCACCACCTAAAATCCAAAACATATCCATACCACGCAGTGCATCTAATGAAGCTAACCGCTTTTTTGCAACTTTCTTTTTTGTATCATTTATTGTCATTTTTTACCCTTTTAACTGCAAAATTTAAATAAGTCTAAAAACTAAAAAAAACCCGCTTGTAGGAGCGGGTTTTGTCCAGGGCTTACTTAAATAATTTTTTACTCAGTAATATTATTACCTAAAACATAAGTTGCTAATGCATTTTGATTATTATCCAACAATACAAAGTCAGCATCAAAACCAACGTCTATTTTCCCTTTAGATTTTTCTAACCCTAGATATTCAGCCGGATAAGTAGAAGCCATTCTGAGTGCTTCATCTAAGCTAATATCTAATGTATTCACTGTATTTCGAACTGCAGAAGCCATATCTAATACGCTTCCCGCTAATTCACCTGTTGAAGAATTCAGCCTGTCTCCTGTACGAATAACAGTACGTCCATCAAAGAAGTCAAATTCTGTATCATCTGTACCGACCGGTGGCATCGCATCTGTCACTAACATGATTTTACCTTTAGACTTAGTGCTAATTGCTAGTTTTGCAGAAGCTGGATGAACATGATGACCATCAACAATTAATCCACACCAACTTGTATTATGCCAAAGTGCGGCACCTACAACACCAGGCTCTCTTGAAGTGAAAGCTGACATTGCGTTAAATAAATGGGTAAAGCCATCTGCGCCAGCATCAAGCGCAGCCATAGCCGTATCAAAATCAGCATTAGTATGGCCTAAACAAACTTTTACACCACAATCGACTAAGCGTTTGATATCGTTAACAGATACATTCTCAGGTGCTAATGTCACCATTTTAAGACCTAAATCTTGACGAGCATACACTGCAAATTCAGCTTCAGAAATACCACGGATGAACTTTTCACTGTGGGTACCTTTTTTTGGTAATGACAAGTGTGGCCCTTCAAAATGAACACCTAACACACCTGGCACTTTGTCATTAATTGCTTGAGCGATAGCGTCTGCAGCTTTATTCATCACTTCAATGCTATCTGTTATCAAAGTTGGCATCACAACAGTTGAACCAAATTGACCATGTGAATGCGCTATTTTATGTAAGCAGCTTGGCGTTTGCTCAGCATTAAAAAATGCACCACCGCCGCCATTAACTTGTACATCAATAAAACCGGGTACTAATAAACCATTTAATTTTTGTGCCGACTCAACGCTATCATGACCAAGTTCAGTAATTTTTCCTTGCTCAATTTTTAAAGTCACGTTATTAAGAAATTCAGTACCTGTAAAAACGCGATCTACTTGTAAAAACTGTGCCATATTTATTTTGCCTTAATTACGAAATATTATTAAAAATCAATTACTACCTATGTAGCCTGAACACACTCAAATTAATTACTTAATAGTGACTGTTGTGCATAATAAACAGCACCCATTTCTGGTGGCTGAATTGGAGGTTTTACAATAACTGATATATCTTCATCTAACCATTTGTGTAAAGGTTCGACTAATCCACCTATCATAGATAAACGCGGTGGGTTTTGCTCTAACAATTTACGTGCTAAATCACTAATATAAGACGCACCATCACGAACTATTACAGATGCAATTAAATCGCCTTTATCTGCGCAAGAAAAAACAATACGTGCTAGTTGGGCATAGGCACTCGATGGTTTACCCGCCATTTTTTCTGCTATGCTCATCGCATCATTAACTTCGAAGTGTTGTAACATTAATTGCGACATCATAGTTTGTGGTCCTAATCCGTCTAAATCTAGTAAACATGCTTTAACCGCTTCTAAACCCATCCAAGAGCCGCTGCCTTTATCACCTTGTGAAAAACCATGACCACCTAAAATTGTACTTTTACCATTAACAACAGAGAACCCACATGATCCTGTGCCTGTAATGATCACAGCGCCATCTTCACCTTTATGTGCGCCAATACATGCAGTATGCAAATCAGTTGTTAAAAACATTTTTTTAAATGGGTGGTGCCATTCATTTATTTTTTGATATAAACCAGGAAGATTAACACCTGCTAAGCCAAGCCCAGCTACAACCTGTTTAACATCATTAGTACCAAGTCCTGCATCTTTCATTGCAAGTTGAGTTGAGACCATAATCGACTCTAAAGTACGCTCAAGACCATGAAGTGGATTTGCAGGACCACCTAATCCAGTACCTACTACTCCATCTTTAGTAGAAAACACAGTTGCGCGACATTTAGTACCGCCGCCATCTATTCCTATATATAACTGATTTTCTTTTTCACTGATCTCAATCATCAAATGACCCTTAGTCTTTTATTTTTTTCTCTTTATTTACTTGTGATTTAACGGTTAACAAGTATTTAATTCCCAACTCATGTTGAATTAATGTTACACAATTAATGACAGCGTTGTCATTAAGTTTTTTTAAAAAAGTCATAAAAAAACAATATAACTTTATAAGTTAATAATAATACTGTTAATTATTACTTTAAGAAATTATAGCCTAATTATGCTTAATTGAGGGTTTACCAATAAGTATAAGGCATTTTAATATCAATATCTGTTTCACTGTAATAGTTTAATTTTAAAGTCTTTAGTGCAAATTATTAAAACATAACTACGCTTATTAATATAAGCACTATCTTCAATAAAATAAAATAGATCTGGAGAAATAAATGAAATCCATTCGAGTTGCGGATTACATGAACAAACGCCCTGTCACCTTTAATATTGATATGACAGTTGCTGAGGCCTCTGAAAAATTAATTCGTTCAAACCAAATAGGAGGCCCCGTAGTAGATTCTTATATGCACGTTATCGGTTTCGTATCAGAGCAAGAGTGTCTATCGCGGCTGTTAGAAGATACTTATTTGAGCGACCCTCACACGACCGTGGCAACGATGATGAAAGAAGATGTGTTAACAGTTGGCATAGATGATTCTATTCTTGATTTAGCACAACAAATTCAAGGTAATAAGCCCAAAATCTATCCTGTCGTAGACAAAAACAAACGCTTATTAGGTATTATTACACGTAGTGATATATTAAAAGCAATAGATATACATCTACGTTCGTTTTATGAAAAAGGTCATGATCGTATCGTTTAATATGAATAAGCAAGCTGTTGAAATTATGTAACTAATCGTCCTTCAACGCTTGTTTATTAGTTCATTATTCATAGATTCCACTTTATAAATTTTTGCATAGTATTCACAATATATTTTCAAGCCAAATCATGAGATAACATCGTTATTTTATGTCAAATTTTTTGCTGTTGTGATGTAATATTGAATAATAAAGTTTGCCACCGGTAACTTGAATTTATAAGTTCAAACTCTATTTAAACTTTAACATACAGACACGCTAAAATTAATTATAAACCAAAATGGAGAAACTCATATTGACCTCTATTATTCAGTATAAAGGCACTATAAAATTTATAGAACTTGAAGGTGGCTTTTATGGCATAGTGACTGATAATAATTTAAATCTTTTACCTAGTAACCTAACAGAAAAATATCGACAGAATGGTGCTATTGTAGAATTTTCAGGTAAAGAAATTAAAGATATAAAAACCACTCAGCAATGGGGAACCCCTTTTCAGATAAATGATATTTATTTAATTAGACCAGGATGTAAAGGCGATATATCATTTATGTAAGCTCTTTAAGAAGTTCACTCATTTGAACATAGGCCAGATTAAAACAATAAACCCTATATCCTTGTCTGTAATTCCCTTACACTAGCACACTTTTCGCTGCCATTTATTATTTAGGGATCATCTAAGACACTATGAGTTCAACCAATGGAAAAACATTAACGAGAGAGTTGTACCCGACCCCAGATCTCGTAGTAAATCGATTACTTGCGAGTTTAACTTTTAAACCTAATGATATTTTTTTAGAGCCATGTCGTGGTACTGACGCTATCTTTAATAAAGTGAAATTGCCTGCAGCAAATAAAAAATGGGCTGAACTATCCTTGGGTGTTGATTATTTAACAACTAACTTTAAACAAGTAGATGTGATAATTACTAACCCACCGTTTTCATTAACCGAAGAATTTATTAAAAAGAGCCTGAGTGAATTAGCGCCAAATGGCACTATGGCATATTTACAAAGAGTCAATTTTTTAGGCAGTAAAAAACGTGTGCCCTTTTGGGCTGAAGTGGGTTTCCCAAATAAAACCCCCATTATTATTCCCAGACCACGCTTTGTAAATGCGGGATCTGACAGCTGTGAATATTGTTGGTTTATTTGGGATCGTGGAAATCGTTTTAATATTCCAGAAGGATTAAGTCACTTAATAAGTAAAGCAACTGAGCACTAAACTATCCTTATCATTCCCGAAGTGTTTTATCGGGGTTCTCATGTTGAATAACATCACTGAACAGCTAATCAAATAGTCTTTCTGCGTTTTTCTAGCCACTGATTGAGCACTAATGACATAACAATCAACAAGCCTCCAAATACTAAGCGAAGAACATCAGCGTCACGATTCCAAATCACCAAATTAACGATAATTCCTGCTGGGATCAGTAAGTTATTCATAATAGCTAAAGCGCCTACATTCACTAAAGTTGCCCCTTTATTCCAAGCAAAATATCCTAAGCCTGATGCCACTATTCCTAAGTAAATTAAAACGCCCCATTGTAAATCTGTAGTTGGTAGTTTTGTTGTATCACCAAATATTAAATAACACACACTTGCGACACAAAATGCACCAATGAAAAACCAAGCAAATACCGCCTTTTGCTCTAAGTTTTGTTCATTCTGTTGCGTTGTCATTAAACGCTTGTAGCATACTTGCCCTGTTGCAAAACATAGATTAGCGCCTTGTACTAAAACAAAACCTAATATGAAATTTGCATTGATTCCGTTATAACGAATTGCTACGGCACCAGAAGTTGCTAGAAGTGCAGTTAGCATAAAGTTAAGGTGAAATTTTCGTTCAAAAGCATCGTTTAACAGCGTGATATAAATAGGCGTCATAACGGTAAACAATAACACTTCAGGTACCGACAAATACAAGAATGATTGATAATAAAATACATACATCAAACCTAATTGAATCGCCCCTATGCCCATTAATTTTAAAGCGGTTGTTCTAGGTATGTGTGATAATTTTAAAAATGGCAAAAACACTAACATAGCTAAACCAATTCTCATAAATACAGAGAACCAAGCATCAACCTGCCCCGCTAAGTACACTCCAATTAAACTAAACGAAAAGGCCCATAATACAGTGACCGAAATAAGATATGGCATTAAACACACTACTTTAATTATTTTGGTTTATTGTAAACAAAAGGAGATTTTAAAGCATATATTTGAAAGAAAAATATAAACTTGTTCACCTTCATTATTACAGTTAGCTAGTTTCTTGACGCATAACAATTTGGATCTTCACGCCACCCAGTTCACTTTTAGATGCACTGATCTCACCACCATGTGCTGAAATGATTTGTTGGCAAATAGTTAAACCTAAACCTGAACCTGTTTTATCTTGAGTCATGCTTTGATCACCACGATAATGACGGTCAAATACTTTTTCAAATTCATCTGGCTCTAAGCTTGGGCTAGTATCATCAACATATATATATATTGCTCCATCAGCCTTCTTTAATGAAGCTATTATGGCGCCACCGGGATCAGTGTAATTAATACTATTTTTAATTAAGTTACCAATAACTTGATTCGTCCGCTCAGCATCGATATCGCAAGTAATTTTACCTTTAGTTAGTTTTTTAAAACTAATAGTGATGCCTTTAGACTCTGCTAATGCCGTAAAGTCATAACAAGCCATTGATATAAGATGATCGAGGTTAATATTTACTTTATTTAAAACAAGTTCTTGTTTATCAAACTGTGATGACTGATAAAGATCTTCGATAAGGTTGTTGAGCTGATCTATTTTGCTATAAACATTTAAATAGCTTTTTTTAGGATCTGGCTCTAAATTAAATTCTAATGACTCAATACTTAATTTTAAAATAGTGAGAGGCGTACGTAAATCGTGACTCACATTCGCTAACAATTGATTTTTTTGAATTAATTTTTGATCGGCAAGCTGAGATCTTAAGTTAGTGAGTTGTTGATTTTGCAGTTGTCTCCAAAATATAAAAACAGTACCAAGCGCACACAAAACAAATACAATAATTATCAGTAACCATCTAAGTTGATACTGTTCTAATTGTACTTGCGTTTGTAATTGCACATTTTTCGACTCTAATATTATTTGATCTTTCCTGACCAATTCAATATTTTGCTTAAGTAAATTAATATAGTCTTTATTATGATTTAATTCAGATTCATTGTTAATGGCACTGTATTGTTGATAACTTTTTAAAGCGCCTTTAAACTCACCCATAAACTCCTGCGCTTGAGACTGTAGAAGGTTAAGTTTTGCTTTATAAGTTAAGCCAAGATCTTCAAATTTTAATGCTCTGTCAATTAATGCCATTGCATCATCCAAACGAAGCTCTTCGAGAGCTAATTCAACTAAAGTAATACGAACTGTTTGCTCAGTACGTATTGCCCCAGAGTTAACTGCAAACTTTAATGCACTTTGAAGTATATTCTCAGCTTCTTCAAATTTTTTCTCGGCAATGAGTACTTTTGCTAAATTAGTTTGTGCCCAACTCACTTCACTAGGCGCGCCTGTTTTATTCGCTATTTTCACTGCTTTATTAGCATGTTCATAAGCAATTTCAAGCTTATTTAAAGACAAATAAACTTGCGCTAATTTACTATGGCTATTTGCTATATGCCTAGGATCGCCAAGTTTTATATCTATTTTTAATGCTTGTGTAAAATAGGTAAGCGCAGAATCTAAATGATCGGTATCTCGGTATATTTCTCCAATATTATATAAAGAATTAGCCATACCCTGCTGATTTCTTGCCGTTTTTTGTAAGTTAAACGACTGTTCATGTTTCTCTAAGGCTTGTTTAAAATTACCTAAGTAATCATAAATAACACCTTGGGCATTGTATATATTTGCTAATAGTTGATAACTTTTTAGTGGTTCAGCTATTTTATATGCTTTATCTAATAAAGCTAAAGCAGATTTATATTGTGTCTGCTCACGATAATTTCGGCTGTTAAAAGTATATAACTCAATAAGTTCAATTTGTTGTTTATGACCAATAAAAATAGTTTCAGCCTGATTAAAATATTCCATACTTTGAGCAAAGTTATTTTGCTGCTGATGTATCAATCCCAAAACTTTTAAACATCGCGCTTGCCATATTTTATTTTTGATATGTTTAGTTTTCTGTAATAATTTGTGAGATTTTGTGGTTGCCAAAGCAAAGTGACCAAGCTTAACCAGTGCTTTTATTTGCATTATGTTAAGTTCAAAATAACTTTGCTCAACAGGGATTTCACCTTTAGGGAACTGCTTTAAAGCGGTTTTAGTTAACGCTAGCGCTTTTTGAGGGTTATCAATTAAAAGCTGCTCTATTTGAGGGATGTTATTAGCATCAACTTTCTTTGAAAAAGAAATGATAATTAACATAACTAAAAATAGTAACTGTTTGCTTACAATATACAAATTATGGTTGCTTTTATGATTTAACTTAATAAGTTTATTATAATAATTTTCAATGAAAGAAGTTAGTTATTATTACCTAAATAAACCGTTCATGTATTACTTAAGCAAGTTAAAAAATGACGTTTTATAAAAAATTTAGATTTCTATTTTAAAATTGACATAAAAACACCTATGAAACAGTCATTTATCACAATAAAATTTTATATTCTAAAATATACTTTTCATTAACGCATTTAAGCTTAACCGAATTTAAACCATAAAAAATCACCTCATACACTCTTTATTTTTCAGTAAATTCAAATTTTTTATCTATACTAAAATTAGCATGGAAGTAAGTAAAACAATGAAATTCATTTAACTTGATTTCATCAACTTTATTCATAATGGAAATGTCTTCAAATTTACATTTTTCTCTATATGAGGCAAACATGTTTAATAAAATGAAACTCAATATGCAGCTCAATTTCTCTTTTGGGGTCATATTAGCTATTTTACTCATTACATCACTTATTGCCTATCAAGGGTTATCCAAAACATATGACGGTTTTGTTGAGTATCGAGGCCTTGCTAAAGATACGAATTTAGCAGGCAGAGTCCAAGCCAATATGCTTACAATGCGTTTGTCCGTACTCAGCTTTTTAAACACTAGAAAAGAATCAACAATAGAACAATTTGAGCAAAGACGTGAAAATATGGATAAATTCCTTTTAGAAGCTCAAAAGGAAATCCAAAATCCAAGTAGAGCAGCATTAGTGTCTGAAGTAACATCAGAAGTTGAACTGTATAAAAATGGGTTTTCTAAAGTCATAAGCTTATTTGCAGATAGGAATTCAATTGTCTCCAAACAATTAGACCCTGCAGGTTTAGCAATGCGCAAAGCAACTACTGAAATTATAGAAACAGCCTATGATGAAGCTGAGCCTGATGCGGCTTTTTACGCATCTCGCGTACAAGAACATTTATTATTAGGAAGGCTTTTTGTAACTAAGTACTTAGTCACAAATGCTGATACTGATTCACAAAGAGCCCTAGATGAATTAACAAATAAAATGAACAAAGCGCTTGAAGCACTAGATGAACAAATTGAAAGTGAAACTAGACTTCAATTACTTAGTACCGTTCGCGAGAATCATAAAAACTATATCGACGCATTTAAGCAGGTTATAGATATTATTAAAGAGCGAAATGACCTAATTAATAATACGCTTAATAAAGTTGGCCCTTCAGTTGCTAATAAAATTGAAAAGGTAAAACTCTCTGTTAAAAAAGATCAAGATAGCTTAGGCCCAAGAGTTCAAGATAATGCAAATAACACACAAAATTTAGTTGGGATAATATCTTTCATTGCATTGTTTGCTGGTATCGCAATTGCAATTTTTATGGCTAAAATTATTCGTAAACCTATCGGTGGCGAGCCAACAGAAATAGCCAAAATCACGAATAAAATAGCAGAGGGTAACTTTAGCCAGTCCTTTAATTTAAAAGATAGTGATAGTGGGATATATCGTTCTGTGGCACAAATGTCACAAAGATTAAGAGCGCTAATTCGTTCCATGATGGAAACAAGTACAACACTAATCGGTTCAGCTAATAATAGCGCTGAAATAGCAGAAAAAAACACAAATATTGTACTCGACCAAAAACAAATGACTGATATGGTTGTGGTTGCTATTGAAGAAATGTCAAATAGTATACAAGAGGTTGTTAGACATGCTTCTGATTCAGCACAAAAATCAGAAGTAGGTTTAGAAGAAGCTACAAAAGGCAAAGTCGCTGTGCAAGCAACCGTTGAATCTGTTAATGATTTAGCTAAAAATTTAGCTGACTCTATGATAGTAATCACAGATTTAGAAAAACAAAGCAATGAAATAGGATCAGTTATCGAAGTAATACAAAGTATTTCGGAGCAAACAAATTTACTAGCGCTCAATGCAGCGATTGAAGCAGCTAGAGCAGGAGATCAAGGTAGAGGTTTTGCAGTTGTAGCCGATGAAGTCAGAACTTTAGCACAAAGAACACAAGATTCTACAGCAGAAATACACTCAATTATAAATAACCTGCAAGATGGTACAGCAAAAACAGTAGCAGTTATGGAGCAAAGTACTTTAAAAGCAGCTGATACAGTAGAGCAATCTAAAGCGACCAATACAGCACTAAGTGCAATTGATGATATTATCAATGAAATTTCATCAATGAATATGCAAGTTGCCGCCGCTGTTGAACAACAATCCAGTGTTGCAGCTGAAATCACTGATAATATGTCAGCAATTAAAGATAAATTAGATGAAACCACAGAAATAACCCAACAAGCAAGAACAGCAAGTATTGAGGTTAATGATATGGCGAGTAAATTAAATTCAATGGCTTCTAAATTTACCATTTAAATAACCATTTTTATAATGATGATTAAAGCTAACTTTTGTCAGCTTTAATCATTTAAAATTTTTAGATCAAACATTCATTTATTGCTTTAACTACAGCCTGTGTTCTATCTGAGACATTTAATTTAGCTAAAATTTGAGAAACATGATTTCTAATAGTGCCTTCAGAGTTATTTAAAGTATTAGCTATCGCTTTGTTAGATAAGCCTAGAGATAAACATTTCAACACTTCATATTCTTTAGCTGTTAGCTTTTCAGTTTTTATTTGAGTGTGAGATAGCAGGTAATTAGTCAAAGCCGGCTGTAATACTTGATGCCCTTTATATACTGTTTTAATGGCGTCAATTAAACATTCTAATTGGGCATCTTTTAAAATATAACCACGCGCACCCAAATTCATTGCTTTGACTAAAACATCGCAGTCTTCAAATGTTGTAATAATCAATACAGGTGTTGTATCTTTACCTTGTTGCATCGTTCGTAGAACTTCTAAACCTGTTTTTTCAGGCATGCGCATATCTAGCAGCACTAAATCAAAGCTATGTTGTTCTAATAAATCTAAACACACAGCACCATTTTCAGCACTATGAATTACAGCAATTTCATCATCTAACTCGAGTAAGTTTTTTAGGCCTAAACGAACAAGGGTTTGATCTTCAGCTAATAAACATTTGATCATGATATAACCACATTATTTGTCATTGTTTTTATAGGAAAAGATATTTCATTTACCAGTCTGTGTTCTTTTATATCTTGTTTAAATTGCCCTTTAATTAACGTCATACGCTCTTTTAACCCAGTTAAGCCATTACCAGGTTTTGGGATAGCGTCTTCACTTTGATTATGTATTGCAGTGACAATAACCTGACTTTCATCTTCATTCATTGTTGAGTGAAGGCATACATCAAACGTTACTTCTGTAGCTTGAGTATGTTTTAAAGTGTTGCTTATCATTTCTTGGCAAAAACGTATTATGCATAAGCTATCATCCTGATTTAGCATCTTTAATTGCTCATTTAGATTCAATTGGCATTTGAGCTGTGGCGTCGCTAAAAATACTTGCTCTAAACTTGTTTTTAATAATGATGGATCTGACCTTTGATTTGAGACTATAAACCTTACTTCTTCTAATAACTCTTGGCTTAAGCTGTGACAAGTAGAGAGTGTTTCTTCAAGTTCAGGTGTCGCTTTTCTTTTTGCAAAATCAAGATTAATGCTTAAAGCTGTTAATTTGTGGCCTAAAGTATCGTGTAACTCTCGAGACAAATTTAATCTTTCTTGCTCCGCGCTCATCGCATTCATCATACTTTGAGTTGCTTTTAATTCTTTATAGTTTTGTCGTGACTGATAATGCACATTGAGACTTTCAATTATTTTTCTGCTTACAAACCAATTCATCATGCAAAAGAACGCCCAAACAATAAGCGTGACCCAAGGAATATCTCCTTGCCACCTTTCAAAGTTTGTAATCGAATAAACAGCCAAAATAGCAATAACAGAAACAATCATCTTTAATGGCTTAAAATGGGCACTAAATATTGCTGTAAACATAATTAAATGAATGAATACTAACGTAGTTGATGTCAATTGCATCAAACAAGATATTAATAAAAAGTAGCTCACTGAAACAAAATTCACATGATCGTTTGGACGTTTTATCACAAACCACAACACTACGAATATCGTTAGATGCACAGGTATTTGAGCTATAATTAACATCTTAGAATTTGCATAATAAAGGCTTGCAATTGTGACCCCTAACCAAGAAGCAATGGTCGAGTAAGTCCAATCTGTTGTATGTCTTATTGTATGTTCCATTTACTCGGTAGCAGCCTTTTTTATTGATTTTAAATAGTAAAAAGTAATTATGACAAACATCCTATTATTAAAACAGTGACATATGTCATACCTCAAGCTATGAGGGATGACACTATTATGAAAATTGTTAAGCCTTTAATCTAATTTCAAATTTATTTAGAAACAAGATCAGAAGGACAAAATATGAAAACCCGTGAACGTTTTCACTATATGGATAATTTAAGGGCTGTTGCACTAATTCTTGGCGTTATTTACCATGCATCTTTGGCTTATAGCCCTTTTATGGCAAACTTATGGTTTACTGCCGATCAAAATAACAACGCAATTTTTGATATTTTAGGTCACTGGTTACATTTATTCAGAATGCCGGTATTTTTTATTATTGCGGGGTTTTTTGCATATCTATTAATAGAAAATAAAGGTCTTAAATCATTTTTAAAACACAGAACAAAACGCGTTTTATTACCTTTCATTGTTTTTTTTCCTCTTTTAGCAGGTCTATTTTTACATGCTTTAAAATGGGGTTCACAATTTCCAGAAACCTTACCCCCTATTTTCACCTTATTTGAACAAGTAAAAGATTTACCGCCAAGTACCATGCATTTGTGGTTTTTATGGAATTTATTTGGTTTCAGTGTTTTATTATCTTTTTTAATGTTTTTTAGAAGGGTTATGCTGAGTGTATTAAAAACTTTAACAAACAAATGGTTTTTATTGTTCATTCTGCCCTTATTAATTACACCCGCTTTATATAGTCAGTTTGCACCATTTCCTGCACCTGACAAATTTATACCTCAATTTTGGTCTTATGGATTTTATGGCATATTATTTTTAGTCGGCGCGGGAATATTTATTAACCAAACTGTCATAAAACAACTCATTCCTTTTACACGCTATTTATTAGCAACTGCAATTATCAGCTACATTATTTTTTGGCAACTTATGCCGCCAGCGCTAACTATTGAACAAGTAATAAAGTTCTCACAAGATGGTGCGATTAAAGTACGTGGCGTTAAACATTTAATGCACGTATTAGCTCAAAGTATTTCTGTTGTGTATTGGTCTTTATTAGCCTTAATATTTGCAAGTAGATATTTAGATCATGCTAATAAATTCACCCGTTATATTACTGATTCCTCCTATTGGGTTTATTTAGTTCATGTGCCTGTTTTGCTTTATATTCAAATGCCACTCTTAAGTCTTGATATCTCAGTATTTTTAAAGTTTATCATTGGGGTAACAATCACATTAATCGTAAGTTTTGCAAGCTATCATATATTGGTAAGATTTAGTTTTATTGGTAAATTATTAAATGGCATAAATCATAATCGTACACCAAAAACAGTGTAAGCTTAAAACAAAAAAACAGGCAAATTTGCCTGTTTTCTTAGTAATTTCTTTTTTAAAAGATACGACCTAAGCTTTCTAAAGCTGAACGATTGGTTTTAGCAATGCATTCAGTATCTCCGAGTGATTTTTTTGTTTCAGGATCAGCTAAACCAGTTACTTTAAGTTTATTTTCACCTTGATACTCTCGTAATGCTACTACAGTATTTTGATCGTATTTCAGGTCTGCGATTTCAAATTCTTCATATTCAGGTTTCGTCTTCAAATACCCTAAGCAAATAAGGCTCATTCGCGACATCGCAATATCCATTTTTTCATAATGTGTTAAGCGATTATTTGGTATTTCAACTTTAACTGGTTGTGCTGCTACTGTTTTTTTAGTCGTATTAGTACTTACTTTCAAAGGTGCAGGTGCTTTATGACCTTGAGCTAGAGAATTATCAGAATTGTAGCGATAATACGTTTTAGGAACTTTAGTCTCTAAGTAAGACACTGCTTTTATGATCACTTCACGTAATGCTTTTTCTTTTGGTGTATTAGACCAACCGCTGATATTACCGCCAACTAAAGCACCACCAAAGTTAGTTGCAGCACTTGTAAAATCAAAATCTTTGCTGCCCCCTTCAATACTTGTAGCAGCCAAAATACGTGAAGTGCGAGTATCAATTAAACGCAAATCGATTGCCATATGAGAACTTGAAAACCCTGCTGAAACAGAACTAAAAACATCGCCAATTAAACCTGAGCCACCAGCACTTGCACCAGAACTATCATCATCAAATTCAGTTACTGAAGCAACAACAACCATTTCAGCACCTTCAATTTGACCATATGCAGCCCCAGAATCTGCACTCACTCGACCTGATACAGCTAAATCTTGCTCAGATAAAACAGCATCAAGAGCTTGACGTTCCAAAACAATAAACCGATTTGTACCTACTAATGCAGTTGTTAGCTGATCGGCCATACCTTCGCCAATCTCTTTACGCCACCAATGAGCATCATTCGATTTATCGGTAAAACGCGCAACTGCAATACGTGCTTTAGGCCCATTGTAATCTTGCTTTGCAACCTCATTTATATTGGCTGCATTTTGATTAGATGTCACTTTTGTTGAAGTACTTTGACAAGCTAAGAGGTTTACTGCGATTAAAGCTGAAATAAGCAGCTTTGGAGTGTGAGTTAACATATTGATCCTATATTTATTATAATTAAATACTTAGAATCGTATTTACTGATTTGATAAATCAGATAATACATATTAAAGCATTTAAAATTAATTCCTTTATTCCTACATAGTATATATAAATCATCTGGTTAAAAACAATACATAATTTAAATTTTAGATACGGATATCAATAGGTAAATAATTTTTTTGTTCCGAAAAATTGATAAAAGCTCTAGAAATAAAATAAAAGTACTAAATAATAATTTTAGTACTTTTATTTATATCAAATTAAAAACTATAAACTACTCTCATTCCTATCATGAGCCTTTAATGGGTTGTTATCTGGAAAAGCTAATTGTTCATTTTCCTCTAGTATCCAAGGCGATAAACAGTTTCTATCTTTTACACATGGATCTGTTAATGCTTTTAAAAAGCTAACCACTCGCGTTATTTGCTCATCATTTAAGTTTCTTCGTCCTCTTAGCGCAAAGCGTGTTTCAACTACTTCATCTCTGGCTAACTCAAGATAATCAGTTACCTCAACTGAATTTGCATAAGCATTTGGGTATAGTTGAGCACATGTTTTGGCGTTTTTAATCATCAAATCTAGTACCTGAGGTAATTGGCAAAATGGTGCGTTTTCATTAACCGCTTCACTCGTATCTTGCATACCAAATAGAATATTTATTGATTCGCGAGGGTTGTTATAATGCCTTACAACCTCTTCTAATGTTTGGTATGCACCTGTATGCCCATAAGGCCCTGTTACTTCTACATTTAACAAACTAGATGTTTTAAAATGAAAACGCTCTTCAACTCTCTTTGTGGTATTTTCTCTACCAAAATCTTGGCTAGTTGACGTCGCACTTTCATTGCCTTTACCTGGTCCGAATTGTGGATATGCAGCCATCTGATATCTAAATCCTGTAAATTCAGATCCTTGATGACAGCCAGAACACCCAGCTCCACCTTCCTGAGTTGGACTAAAAAATAATAACGCGCCCGCTTTTTGTTCATCCGTTAATGCATTTTCATCCCCCTTTAAATATTGTTGCCAAGGACTATTAACAAAAAGCATAGATCTTTCATATTCACCAATAGCATGAGAGATCCTATCGATATTTACTTCATCATCACCAAATACTTTATTAAATTCAGTTGGCCAAACACTTACAAAAGATTCATCCATATTTGTAAATCTATCAACCAATGCAGCTCTGAACTCATCATCTGTAACTGTACTTAAGAAATCCCCTCGCATTTCTGCAGGGGAATTAAGCGGAAATCTAGCTTGCGCTGCAGCAAGTGTTGCATCTGCAGGAATATTCCTATCAGCTCGAGGGCGGCCATTTTCGCCTATAATAGAATCAGGTGTGACAATTGCATTATTTCGCCTCATTTCGACTCTGCCATCCCAGAACATTGCACGATTATTAAGGCCTAGGTTAAATATGGTTGGTGCGTTTCTTGGAATAGAAGGCAAATTATTTACGTTCAGCCCATTAAACCTGCCATGTCCAAGTAAGTCATGGCTGGCTTGGTTTATTTCATTAACAGCTGATACTCCAACAGATAATGAAACATCATCGCCACCACCTAGCATAGGATGATGACAACTAACACAGGCAACACTTTGTTCACCGCCTAAGTTTTTTGCAAAAAATAATTTTTTACCCAGTTGTGATATTGGATCCGCAATTTTTGGTAAGTTTAACTCTGTTTCATTTATTGAAGTTATTTCAAGGGAGATCAATAATTCTTTTAATCTTTGCTGGGTATTGTCTAGTTCATTTAATACAGGTCTATTTGGTCTTACTGGTCTATTATCATCTCCTTCACCAGGTTTGGGCTTTTCCTTTGCAACGGCATTAAAGACACTCAATGCTCCAATTAATACGATATTACACATTTGAAATTTCATTTTATTTTTACTGCTATTTTTCATACTTAACCTCAAAAAGTATCACTACATCTTTGTGATGAACGTATTAAACTTCATTTGGTTGACACCAATATAAAATTAATTGTAATTATTTCATTCGGCGTATATTTAAAAATGTCACTATAAAGCATTGAAGGTTTGTATTTTTACCTATGGCTTGTTACTGTAATATCAGTTAAAACACGAAAAGGAATAATTTCGAATGAGCATTAATCTTAATAATTTTGAAGAACTTGCACTACCTATACTTAATAAACTTGCTGAAAGTTTTCCAACATTTTTAGGTGCATCAGACCTACCAGGTGAAGGCGATGATAGAAATGATGTTTTAAGTATTTTACAAAACCAAGACCTCATTTTTTGTAATAACAAAAGCTGTTTTCAATTAACAACTGCCGGCGCTAAGTTATTTGGCTGCTCTGTTGCTAAATCTTTAAAAAGCAAAATCAAAAGCGCTTCTTCTGAAGAGACTGCTTAATAAATTCTTTTAAAAATAAGAGAGCTAATATTCAGCTCTCTTTTCCACTATGTTCCTTACCCTTTAGCTCCGACTATTATTCAATATAAAAAAACTAATAAATTATCATTATTTTTTTGATTTGTCCAAATCAGGTACTACACTCAAAATTCAATAAATGGAACTCATTTAATACTCATTAAAGGATTAATAATGTTTATGCAAATGCATTCAAGTGGCATTTTTAACAAACAAAATGTGCGTTCAATCACATTTATATTTTTGCTATTTTTAACTCCTTTTTCCTATTGCAAAGATTTATTAAATAACGAGCTAGACTTGTTAATTAGCCAAAGTGCATTTGCTGAATATTTTAACCAAACTTCTCACTCTGAACTCTCTCCATCAAACACAGAGATAAATATTCAACAAGGGGCCTCTTTCAACCTACCCCACTTAAATCATTACTCTTTTAAAAACACCATAGATATTTATCAAACCGGAACGAACAACATTGCTGACATTAATATCTTTGGCAAAAAAAATATAATCCAGACAAAACAGATTGGTGAAGGAAATAATATAAACATACATCAACAAAGTAATTACTCCCTTACAACTGTTGAACAATTTGGAAATTACAACCAAGTCATTATAAACATTGAGGGCAACACTCAGATTAATCGTATTACTCAAATGGGAAGCCATATGACAGCAATAATAAAAAATTAACATTCAGTAAAGTGAGTTCAGGTAATTAGAATTGAAGTTTTTATTTTTTAAATCGTAAAAAGATAAACCCACTGCATTTTAAAATGCATATTTCATTTAAAAGTAAGGATATTGTATGAATCGCAAAACTATTCTAGCAACTTTATTAACTGCTACTTTAGGATATACAACAAGTGTATCAGCTCAAGATGTTACAATTGATCAACCAGGTGTTGATAACAGTGCCCTGGTCAATCAACTTGGAGAAAACCACGCTTATATTATGCAATCAGGCTCCCTAAATAATGCTTGGATTAATCAGGATAATTTAAATAATCATCTTAATGTGAACCAAGATGTCAATTCATTTCAGTCACATGCTGAAGTTCACCAAACAGGCGAAAGCAATAGTACAAATATTTTTCAAAATGAATTAAATAGTAATACCGTAGTTTATCAAAATGGCATGATGAGTAATGTAAATATTAACCATGATTTTGGTGAGCAGAATAGCGCTCATGTAGATCAATTTAGTCATGAAAGTAATGTCAATATCAATACATTTACGGGATACCGTAACTCAATAAATGTAATGCAAGGCGGAAATAATAATAACCTAGATATTTCTGCATCTGATGGCGCTGATTCAAATATGATCTCGGTAAATCAAGATGGTGCTTTTAATAATATTTCAGGCGCAACTATCGGTAGTAATAATAGTCTAACAATCACTCAATTTGGTGATAATAATAGTTTAGATTATTGGCAAGATGCTTCAGATTCAACGCTAGAGATCAACCAAACTGCAAGTAACTCATATCTCAATGTACATCAAAGTGGTATCAGCAACCACCTTATTGTTAATCAAACAGTTACTGGCAATATGAATGTAATGCAAGTAGGGACTGGCAATAGCGCCACTGTGAATATGAATTAAATTAAAGTTTGTTTATGTTGTTCTATTGATAATAGCAGCCTATCTATAAGTGGCTGCTAATTATAAATCTATTAACACCTATCGAAGTAATTAATATTAGGGGTGATTTTTACTAGGAATGAACAAAAAAGAAAGTCTTTGCAATAGGATGTCTAATGCAAACCCAGTAAAAATATTTTAAGTACTTTTAAGAATGAGTCCAATTTCCGCGACCACACGTAGTCACAACATATTTTGCATTTATATGACGACCGCCATCTTTAAAAGTAATTGATGGATAAAACGTTTGTGCTTGTCCGTACGGATTCCAACAAACATATGAAAATCTAGCTGTATGTTTACGGCCCTTAGAATCACATTTTTTAATACCTATAGTTCCACTCGTTGAACAACTATCTCCAAGCGCTACCATCTGATTTGGTTCTTCCGTTAATCTGGTACCTCGCTTTGTTGCTTTCCAGTAAGAGCTTAATACTTTAATGTTCTTGCTCACTGAACTTGAATTTTTAATTTCAAGATTAACGTGACATTTGGCGCTCGCAGCAGACGAGAAACCCATTATTAAACCAGTTATCATTAAACCCGTAATTGCTTTTTTCATTTTTACTCTCCTAATTTAGCCTATCTAAATCGATAGTTTTTAATGGCAGTCAATCATTGAATGCTTGCTAATTTTATTATTCATTACATCTGTATAAAGCATTTCTTATGACCTAATGAATTGCTCTAGGGAATAAGAAAGATGCATTTGATTATGAGTACCTCAATTCAAATATGCGTAAAAAAACCGCTCTTCTTAACTTTTAAGGTACAGCTTCAGCTTAAATACTAAGTTAGGAGAATTTGTGGAGAAAATGACTTAATATTGGAAAGTTACTGGAAATTTTTATAAATAGATTGAAACTACATATCTCAATTTAAGAGTTTTATTTCAAGTATTACTATTATTTGGATATAGCTAAAACATACACCCTAAATAAAATGACAACATCTGAGCTCTGAAATTTTAAACAGCTATAAATATATGATTATTAATATATTCGATATAAGTTAGCTAACTTTAAGCATTTGAGTTTAAAAAGCCCAATACATACTTATTTAAAATTAACAGTTATAATCATCAACATAGATATAGCTGTTAATTAAGCCAATAATAAAGAGTATTATGGAAACATATAACGATACCCCGCCGCAAAAAACCATTTACTGGCACGATTATGAAACTTTTGGAGCTAACCCACAAAAGGATCGTCCTAGCCAATTTGCAGGCATTCGCACTGATTTTGATTTAAACATTATTGGTGAACCGCTTATTATTTATTGTAAACCTGCGCCTGATTTTTTACCTCATCCAGAAGCATGTTTAATAACAGGCATTACACCGCAACATGCACAAAAACATGGTTTGATTGAAGCTGAGTTTATTAAAAAAATTCATGATGAATTCAGTGTTAACCAAACCTGTGTTGCAGGCTATAACAGTATTCGTTTTGATGATGAGGTATCACGTTATACGTTATATCGTAACTTTTTTGACCCTTATGCTCGAGAATGGCAAAACGGTAATAGTCGTTGGGATATCATTGATTTAGTAAGAGCCTGTTATGCACTTCGCCCTGAAGGTATTAATTGGCCAACGAAAGAAGATGGCAGCCCTAGTTTTAGATTAGAAGAGCTGACTAAAGCCAATGGTATTGAACATGCTGCAGCCCATGATGCCTTATCAGATGTATTAGCGACAATAGAGTTGGCTAAGCTTATCAAACAGAAACAGCCTAAATTATATGAGTTTATATTTAATTTAAGAACTAAAAAGCAAGTCGCTGAGCTGATAGATATTCATAATATGACGCCTATTGTGCATACATCTTCTATGATCCCTGCGACGCAAGGCTGTACAAGTTGGATGGCGCCAATGGCATTTCATCCAGTCAATAAAAATGCGGTTATTTGTTATAACTTAACTTATGATCCAGCGCCATTATTTGAATTAAGCGCTCAAGAAATACAAACCCGTTTGTATACGCCAAAAGCAGATTTATCTGCTGATGAATTACCAATAGGTTTAAAGTTAGTTCATATCAATAAATGCCCAGTTGTGGCACCAGCAAAAACGTTATTGCCTGAAAACGCAGCCCGTTTAGGTATAGATAGGGAGCAATGTTTAAAAAACTTGGCTAATTTAAAAGCCGACTCTGCTCTAAGACAAAAAGTAATTGATGTATTTTCAGAGCAAAGGGATTTTGGCGAAACTACCAATCCTGATTATCAATTATATAACGGTTTCACTTCACGTAATGACAAACAGTTATTTGATGAAATCCATGAAACCAAACCTGAACATTTAGGTAATTTACAACTCGATTTTGAAGATAAAAAGTTTGAAACTTTATTTTTTAGATATCGCGCTCGTAACTGGCCTGAAACACTTGAAGCACATGAACTCGATACGTGGCGTACTTATTGTAAAGATAAGATCATGAATGGTGAAGATCAACCCTCTATTGATGCGCAAGACTTCATGCTCACCCTTGAAAACTTAGTACATGAGCATGATGGGGATGAGAAGAAGCTGACAATTTTAAAATCGCTTTACCATTACGCACAAAATCTATAAAACGAATTTACCTTTTTGGTTATCAACCACAAAAAATCCCCATGCTTTTGCTATGGGGATTATTTAATTAAATGATTATTTTATTCAACAGGCTTAAAACATATCGCGAGTAAAAGCGCGATCCATTTTATCAAACATCTCTTTTAATAAACTCGCAAGTTCAAAGTATTTAGGTCTTGCACTGCTTATTTTAGGCTGATGACCATTTTCTTGCATTTTAACTTCTATTTCACGGTACCAGCTTGCTAAACTCGGTGGTAAATCAGTATCTGAACGTTTACCTAACCATAATAAACCTTGAACAGGTAAAGATAAAAAAAACAAACTGCATGCTAACGCTTGCGGTAAATAATCGGCACCAAAATATTGAATTTGAACCAACATGCTAATTAATGCCAAAGCAGGCATAACCAACATTGCTAATTGTGTTGCCTTAATCACACGGCGTTCTATAAATATAGGAGCTAACTCAATGCGATCGGGCCATAACTTACAATATTTTTGGCCTTCTCTAATTTGCACCATCAAAGTTTTTTGCATAGTGACTCCTCATAAAATAACTTACTAAAAATTGGTCTAAATCAATTCTATAATCCATATATAGTATAGACTATACCACAGCTAGGGGAATTGTCTTTATCGCCTTAGTGTTAATTTATTTTGTAACTTATGGTTTTTATATAAAACCACTCTCATATCAGGAAAAATCATGCCCCAGCAGTATGTACTTGTTTTAAATTGCGGTAGTTCTAGTCTTAAATTTGCCATAATAGATGCGCAATCTGGTAAGGAAACACTATCAGGCTTAGCTGAATGCTTAGGCCTTGAAAATGCAAGCTTAACATATAAATTGAATGGCAATAAACATACCGTTTCTTTGGCTCAAAATGCACAACACGCTCAAGCAATTTCCCTATTAGTGCAACTTATAAATGATAATAAATTATCAGATCAACTTATTGCCGTTGGTCATCGTGTTGTTCATGGCGGCGAACAATTTACCGGCTCTGTTATTATCAATGAAGAAGTGATTTCGGCAATTACTAAAGTATCAGCCCTTGCACCTTTGCATAACCCAGCTAATTTAGTTGGCATTGAAGCCGCAACTAAAGCTTTTGGCACTTTACCTCAAATTGCAGTATTTGATACCGCATTTCACCAAACTATGCCTTCAAAAGCTTATTTATATGCATTGCCATACGCTTTATATAAAGAACATAGTGTTCGCAGGTATGGCTTTCATGGCACTAGTCATTACTTTGTATCTGGACAAGCTGCTGAAGTTTTACAAAAACCAATCGAAGATATTAATTTAATCAGTGCGCATTTAGGCAATGGCTGCTCTGTTACCGCTATTAAAGGTGGTAAAAGTGTTGATACAAGTATGGGTATTACACCACTTGAAGGCTTAGTGATGGGTACCCGAAGTGGTGATGTAGATCCAGGTTTGTTTAGCTTTTTAAGTAACTTAGGCTACAGTGCAAAAAAAATAGATAACTTACTAAACAAAGAAAGTGGTTTATTAGGTTTAAGCCAACTATCAAATGATTGCCGAACCATAGAAGAGCAATACGAAAAACAAAACCCACAAGCAATTCTGGCTTTAAATGTTTTTTGTTATCGTTTAGCTAAATATATTGCTTCTTATACTGTGCCATTAGGTAAACTTGATGCCATTATTTTCACTGGTGGCATAGGTGAAAACTCGAATTTAATTCGAGAAAAAGTACTTAACTTGCTAACGATATTTGGTTTATCAGTTGATAACGATAAAAATTTAAAAGCGCGTTTTGGCAAGTCGGGTATCATCACCAATAACAATTCAGGTCCTATCGCACTTGTTATTCCTACAAATGAAGAATGGGTGATCGCACAAGATTCTGCTCAGCTAGTTAAGGAGGTAAAATAATGTCTCATCGTATTATGTTAATTCCTGTATCTACAGGAGTTGGTCTAACATCTATTTCTGTTGGTTTAGTACGTGCCCTTGAGCAAAAAGCAGTTAAAGTTAACTTTTTCAAACCTATTGCACAACCTAGAAGCAATGATAAAGGCCCTGAAAAATCAACTGAAATAGTGAAGATTGGCTCTTTGATCCAGCCTCCACCTTCAATTGACTTGCCTTATGCTGAACAAATGATCAGCACAGGTAAGGGTGATGTTTTATTAGAGGAAATCGTATCGCGTTTTGAGCAACATATTACCAAAGGCGATGTAGCTATCATTGAAGGTATGGTACCAACTCGTAAACAGCCTTATGCTGGGCGTGTAAATAGAGAAATCGCACAAGCTTTAGGTGCCCAAATCATTTTTGTTATTACGCCAGGTAATGATACTAATGCACAACTTGAAGAAAAGTTAGAAATCGCTTCAGGCAATTATGGCGGTGTAGAACATAAACGTGTATTAGGCTGTATTTTTAATAAAGTCAATGCACCCGTTGACGAAGAAGGTAGAGCACGCGCAGATTTAGCTGAACAATTTGATGTTGAAAAGTTAGAAAGCGAGCAGCATAGACTGGCTGCTTTACCACTATTTAGAAAGCATCCTTTTAAATTACTTGGCAGTGTTCCTTGGAACTTTGACTTAGTAGCACCGCGTGTAATGGACTTAGTTAAGTACTTAGATGCTGAAATTATCAATGAAGGTGATTTAGAACATAGACGTTTACGTCGTGTGGCATTTTGTGCAAGAACAGTTTCAAATATGTTAAGTCATTTTACACCGGGTATTTTATTAGTTACTCCTGGAGATAGAACCGATATTCTTGTTGCTGCGTGTTTATCAGCAATGAATGGCACTAAGCTTGGTGCCATATTATTAACAGGCGGTTTTAAACCTGAACCGAGTATCATGAAATTATGTGAGCAGGCAATGCAAACTGGCTTACCCATCATTTCAACTCAAACTGATACTTGGCGCACATCTCTATTATTGCATAACTTTAATATGGAAGTACCAGCAGATGATGAGCAACGTATTGAAAAAGTAAAAGATCACAATGCAGCTTATTTAGATGCCGATTGGTTAAAAAGCCTTACCCATGGTGTTGCTACTACGCGTAAAATGTCGCCTCCAGCATTTCGTCATTTACTTGCAAGTAAAGCAAGTAAATCTCAAAAAACGATTGTTTTACCTGAAGGTGAAGAACCTAGAACAGTAAAAGCTGCGGCAATATGTGGCGAAAGAAATATCGCGAAAACAATTTTATTAGGCGATAAAGAAGAAATATACAGAATTGCAGAGCAGCAAGGCGTTCAGTTAAACGAAAATGTGACTGTACTGACCCCGAGTGATATACGTGAAAACTACATAGAAAATATGGTGGAACTACGTAAAAGCAAAGGACTAACAGATGTCATAGCCGCTGAGCAACTTAAAGACAATGTGGTGCTTGCCACTATGATGTTAGCAAATAACGAAGTTGATGGTTTAGTATCAGGTGCAGTTAATACCACAGCAAATACCATACGCCCACCACTGCAATTAATTAAAACAGCTGAAAATGCTTCTTTAGTATCCTCTGTATTTTTCATGTTATTACCAGATCAAGTATTGGTTTATGGTGATTGTGCAATCAACCCTGACCCTACAGCCGAACAACTTGCTGATATTGCAATACAATCAGCTGATTCTGCAGCCGCCTTTGGAATTGAACCTAAAGTCGCTATGATCAGTTATAGTACTGGTAGTTCTGGTGTTGGTGCTGATGTTGAAAAAGTCAGATTAGCGACCGAAATTGCACAATCTAAACGCCCTGATTTAGTCATAGATGGTCCTTTACAATATGATGCGGCTATTATGGAGAATGTTGCTCGTAAAAAAGCACCTGATAGCCCTGTAGCTGGTCAAGCTACTGTATTTATATTCCCAGACTTAAATACTGGTAATACAACCTACAAAGCTGTGCAGCGAAGTGCTGACCTTATAAGCATAGGTCCTATGCTTCAGGGTATGAAGAAGCCAGTAAATGATTTAAGTCGTGGCGCTTTAGTTGATGATATTATTTACACCATCGCATTAACGGCAATACAGGCTACGCAATAAAAGTACATATAAAGTATGAGTTAAATGGTGTTTTTTTATGAAATAACATTAAAAACTTAAGTTAAGAGAAATAAACTGTTTGTTTACTCTGTTTATTTCTCTTTTTACTGATAACAAAATCAATCAATTTTTGTGCCATATCATTTTAGCTATAAATAACATAAACTTAAATAGAAACCACCAGGTTAACAACAAGGTTATCCACAGATTCTGTGGAAAACAAAAGCGCTAACAATTCAATGTGACCTAAATAAAGTACTTTTTATAAAGCACCTCTTTTGGGCTATATGTACTAAAATTAAACTAAACAAAGTAGAAACACAGTTTATATAAAAATTTTCATTAAAATTAAACTAAGTTAAACTTGCCTAAACTGGCTAATGCGCGTAATTTTAATAAATAGCTTTCTAGACTAAAATTTTTAGTATCGTAATTTTAAATAAGGAAATTCATGTCAAAACAATCCTTAGAGTTAATGAAAGAAACATTTACAATCCATAGTTTTGATCCTTCAGAGCAAATACCTGAACAAGTCTATAATGCACCGGTATATTTTATCGCCAAAACTTACGATGAACTTTCCATTGTGTGTCCTGATTATTTAAAGCTCAATAGTAATGAATCCGAGTCTGGCTGGGCAGCTTTAGAAGTTTTAGGACCTTTAGGGTTTTCAATGACGGGAATTTTATCAAATATCTCAGGTATTTTAGCACAAGAAAAAATCTCTATTTTTGCTATCTCAACTTTTGATACCGATTATATTTTAATTAAACAAGAATTTATGGATAATGCAATTAATAGTCTTCAAAAAAACGGATATAACGTTATCAGCGGTCAATAATGTCGATTCATAAACAAATCATTTTTGCAACACAACAACAAGTCGTCAATCTCGGTTTCCCTGTAATGTCACCCTTATCAGGCAGAATTAAACCTCTAGAAGAACACCCTGAAGTTATCTTTTCTACAGGTGTACTTGGCTGTGGTTTAGCACTTGAGATCAGTAGTCATAAAATTATAGCGCCATTTGATGGCATAATAGAAAAAATAAAAATGGGTGGAACTGAAGTATATTTTAAAGCTAGAAATGGCTTAAGGCTTTTAGTAGCGCTAAATATTGATCCTAGCTATTTTCCATTACCAGGTTTAGCAATCCTAAAACATGAAAACCAAAATGTTAAAGCTTCAGAAGCTATCGTTCATTTTGATTTAAGAAAAGTACCCACTCCTATCATTGCTTCGGTGACTATTTTAAACTACCAAAAATTAGGTGCGATATATTATTCTCACAATCAAATCACCGCAGGAGAAGATGTACTGTTTAAAGTTACAGCTAAAAAACGTTAATAACTGAGCCTAGAATACTAATCATACTTTATAAGGTGTATTCTATTACCTTGTTGTAGAAAACCGACTTCTTTCATATTGACGAATTTGTTGTTTAGCATAATCACTTTTTGCATAGGCTTTAACTTTCTCTACCCCTACAATTTCAATCATGCTCAAAACAAAATTGCCCGTGTGCTCATGATGTAACTCACAATTAATCTCATCTATAGCAAGTTTAGATAAAGTCTTAGCGTTATATTTTGTATATTGCATCACAGTTTTATCATATAGAAACTGCTCTCCAGATATCTTTTCATGCCTCACTTTAAAACACCCTGTTAATAGAAATGCAAGCGCCAAAGCGATTAAAGTTATGAATAATTTGTTCATTTTAACTCTTAATTGATATCTAAATATGTAACGAAGTAATTAATAAATTCGCCGAAAACATTCATATAACTAGATAAAGTCACATTTTTTAGATAAATTTCATTTGTTATTCATCTTCATTATATCGTTAAATTATGGCCATGAAGTAAATTGTTGTAATCAGAGTTACATGTTTTGTAGTCCAGCATAGGAATAATTGATTAGCTGAAAAGCACTTACAAATATGTTTAAATGTCGGTAATTTAAAGACTTCAAAGAACTGGAATTAAAAATGAACAAAACAGTTATGTACGGTATAAAAAACTGCGACACCATCAAAAAAGCAAAAAAATGGTTAGAAGCCAATGATATTGCATTTGAATTTCATGATTATCGTGTACAAGGTTTAACAAGCGAGATGTTAGTTGAGTTTGAAGCTGCACTTGGCTGGGAACTGTTATTAAACAAACGAGGCACAACATACCGCCAACTAACACAAGAACAAAAAGATGGCTTAAATAAAGACACTGCCCTTGCGTTGTTATTAGAGTTTCCTGCGATGATCAAACGACCATTATTAGTACATAACAATACATCACATTTAGCTTTTAAAGACGCACAATATAAAGAGATTTTTAATAAATGACCTCCTCTGTTATCGATTTAGCACAAGCACTTATTCAGCGCCCTTCGATTACGCCACATGATGAGGGTTGTCAGCAATTAATGGCTGAGCGTTTAACTGATGTCGGTTTTAATATTGAAAACATGTTTTTTGTAGATACTCAAAATATGTGGGCCAGAAAAGGTGATAAGTCACCTGTTTTTTGTTTTGCAGGTCATACTGATGTTGTGCCTACAGGTCCTGAAAATGAATGGCAAATCCCCCCTTTTAGCGGTGAAATTAAAGATGGCTATTTGCATGGCCGTGGCGCTGCGGATATGAAAGGCTCTTTGGCCGCTATGGTGGTAGCAACTGAACGTTTTATTGCTAAATATCCAGATCATAAGGGCTCTATTGCATTTTTAATTACGTCTGACGAAGAAGGTCCATTTATTAATGGCACAACACGTGTCATTGACGAACTTGAAAAACGTAACGAAAAGATGGATATGTGTCTCGTTGGAGAGCCCTCTTCAACAAAAGTGTTAGGTGATGTTGTTAAAAATGGTCGTCGTGGCTCATTAACCGGCTTTTTAACTGTAAAAGGCATTCAAGGTCACGTAGCTTACCCGCAGTTAGCACTGAACCCAATTCATTTAGCTGCGCCTATTATTGAAGAATTAACTAATACCCACTGGGATTCAGGTAATGCATACTTCCCTGCCACCAGCTTTCAAGTTTCTAATATCAATGGCGGCACAGGTGCTGGCAATGTAATACCGGGCTCTGTAGAGGTTCAATTTAACTTTAGATTCAGTACTGAAGTGACCATGGAAATTCTACAAGAGAAAGTAAATGAGATCATAAAAAAACATAATGTAAATTATGAATTAAACTGGGTTAGAAATGGTTTACCGTTTTTAACTGATACCGGTCCTTTGGTAGATGCGACTGTAAAAGCAATTAAGCATATTCAAAATATAGATACTTCGCTAGAAACATCAGGCGGTACTTCTGATGGTCGTTTTATTGCACAAACAGGCGCGCAAGTAATTGAATTAGGGCCTTGTAACGCAACAATTCATAAAATTGATGAATGTGTAAAAGCAGATGATCTTGAAATATTAACAGATGTTTATGAGCAAATTTTAATAGAGACTTTAACATGATTTTTTCATCTGAAGTTTTAACAGGGCAAACTGAAAAACACTTAGTCGAGTTTCATGGTTCTCTTGTTAATTGGGCAATAGTCACTGATTTGCAGTCATTAACGATTGCCGCGAAAAAAGCAGGCTTTGATTTAGCAATTGCTTCAAGTTTTAGAGATTTCGATAGACAACTAATGATTTGGCAAAAGAAATACAATGGTATTAACCCTGTATTT
The DNA here is from genome assembly GCF_018860845.1 of Pseudoalteromonas sp. C2R02. Classification (NCBI taxonomy): domain Bacteria; kingdom Pseudomonadati; phylum Pseudomonadota; class Gammaproteobacteria; order Alteromonadales; family Pseudoalteromonadaceae; genus Pseudoalteromonas; species Pseudoalteromonas sp. C2R02. The sequence continues at coordinate 76,088 of NZ_JAHKQC010000037.1, forward strand.
GATATCAATGATGACCCTATAGAGTTAAATGGATTATCTGATTTAGAAAAATGCCAAGCAATTATGTTGTTCTCCGCGATTCCTGGTGCGAGTCGGCATCATTGGGGTACTGATTTCGATTTTTATGATAAAGCCGCAATTACTGATAAATATCAAATTCGTTTACAACAAGATGAATATAGTGAAGGCGGTAGATTTGCAGCTTTAACTGCTTGGCTAGATGACAACATGGCAGAGTTTGGTTTTTATAAACCTTATGATGAATATCGTGGTGGCATCGCCGCTGAGCCTTGGCATATTAGCCATAAATCTACAGCTGATATGATGCTTAAAAAGTTCTCAGTAAAAAAGCTTGAAAAGGTTTTAAAGCAATATGACTTTGCAGGAAAAGAAGCTGTATTAGCTAATTTGCCTGAACTCTATAAACAGTTTATCACTAATATAAATGTCTAATAAACATCTCTATATAGACAGATGTAGATATACTTAAAACGTCACTCCCGAAGAGCTTTATCGGGAGTCTTGTCTGTTGTTTTTATTGAAATATAACAGGCATCACACTAAGCAATAAAGTCTGCTTTAAGGTGTTCTAAAAACTCAGATACAGAATCCGAAATTTTTTGATGTGGACGTTTACCAACATATTCAAGCCAAACGTAACCCGTACAGTTCTCAACTGTCACTAATAAATCATCTTCTTGGGTTAGTGCGATAAAAACAGTTTCATCATGTTTTAATTTTTGCTTCATTAAAACATGGCCTGTGATATTTTGTTGTAATTGATCATAATCATCTTCACTCCAAGCCTGAAGTAAAACCAATTGTCCCCATGGCGAGCTTACCGTAATATTATCGGCATAAAAGCTACCGTAAAACTCACCTAACTCTTGAGGAAACTTAACCTCTAAGGCGCGACTTAAATTTTCCATATCAGTTTTTGGCTCTTTCTCAACAGCTTGCCACTGAATTTGACCATTTTCTAAGGTATCAGTCACTTCACAAGGGCTAGGCCATTGCGCATCATGGGCTACAACAGGAAGTTGATCTGTTTTTTGTTTTGCTTGATTTTGATATTGACTAAATAGGGTTTCTAACTTTTTATAAACTGACATACTGCATGATCACTTAACTTTCGTTACAATGGACGCAATTGTAACCTTAAAAGCAAAATTTATATATATGACAGCATACGACAATTCTGAAGCACTAAAAGGCACGCTTTTAGGCCAACAAACTGAATATAAAGATCAATACGACGCGAGTTTACTTTTCCCTATTCCTCGCAAACTTAATCGTGATGAATTAAACGTTGTTGAGTCTAACTTACCTTTTAAAGGTCAGGACTTATGGACTGGCTATGAGCTGTCTTGGTTAAACGCAAAAGGCAAACCTCAAGTTGCCGTTGCTGAGTTTATTTTCCCATGTCAAAGCAGCCATTTAGTTGAGTCTAAATCTTTTAAACTATACTTAAATAGCTTTAACCAAACCCGGTTTGTTGATTGGCAAACTGTACAAGCACATCTAGAGCGCGATTTATCTCAAGCTGTAAATGCTCCAGTTCAAATAAAATTATATAAATCAGATGAGCTATCATCACTACAACTGACAGCCCTTCCCGGCTTATGTATTGATGATTTAGATATAGAAATAGATGATTATCAATTTGATAGTAATTTATTAAAGCTAAGCGATAGCAATGAGCAAGTAACTGAAACGCTACATAGTCATTTATTAAAATCTAATTGCTTGATCACATCTCAACCTGATTGGGCAAGTATTGTAATTCGTTACTCAGGCGCGCAAATATGCCACGAAAGCCTATTACGTTATTTAATTTCATTTAGAAATCATAATGAATTTCATGAACAGTGTGTTGAACGTATCTATTGCGATATGCAAATTAAATTAGGCATAAAAGAGCTAGAGGTATATGCCCGTTATACCAGACGTGGCGGCTTAGATATCAATCCATACCGTGCTACAAATAATGATGAAATCCCATTTGTAATAAAAACTAATCGTCAGTAAATTAATTATTAAACAGGGTAAAAAAATCAAATTTATTTACCCGGTTTATCTTCAAATCACATAGTTATAACAATGCTTTTAACTTTTTAATTGCTTGTTTCGCATTCTCGTTTTCTTTATTTAACGCTAATGATTTTTTATAGTTACTCAATGCTAGCGTATTGTTTTTTATAGATAGATACCCTTCGGCTAAACTATCGTAGGCATTCGCCGACTCAGGGTTATTTACAACATTCAACTTAAATATTTCAATAGCGGCTTCAGTCAAGTTCAAATTAAGTAACTCATAACCAAAGTGGTTTAACCCTCTTTCACTAAACCCCTTACCTTGCTCATTCAATTTATTGTATTTTTGTAATGCAGAGGCTATCCCCTCATTAACTATGAGATCATACAAAATATTATTTAGTCGCTGTTGTGCTAATTGATAAGGTTTGCCATATAAAATATTAGTAATCCCTTTATTAAGCGCTCGCATTGGCGCCCCACCACCATTGTTTAAAAGAACAATTAAATATTTATCTTGCAGAATTCTAGTGATACTTGAATTAAAACCATTAATGCCACCACCATGGTTAATACTTGTAATTTTTTGACCTAATCCAGATGTTGGTATTTCGTTAACTTCCCATCCATAAGCATAATTTCTGTGTTTTGATACTTTAAACATTTTTTTAATTGAATTTACACTTAACAAGCTTTCGGTATATAACGCATTATCCCAAAGTGATAAATCTCTTACGGTTGAATACATAGATCCTGCCGCATAAGGTATCGACATATCAAGGTAACCTGTATTGACATAACCATTAAGTGTTTTGTCATAGCCACTTGCTCTATTTTTTATAATTACAGAACTATTATCATAACCTGTATTCTTCATACCTAAAGGGTCTAATATGTTTTCCCTAAGCACATTTTCATAAGTTTTCTTAGTCACTTTCTCAATAATACTTCCAAGTATAAAGTATCCTGAATTGCTATATCTGAAATCTGAACCGGGTTCAAAATCTAGGTCATCACTACAAAATTTCTTAATAAACTCAGCTACAGAATAGTTATTACGACTAATATCTTTTCTAAAATTTTTAATCCGTAAATAATTCGGTATACCCGAAGTATGATTTAGTAAATGATGTATTGTCACTTTATCGCCTATATCTTTACGAAAATCTTTTAAATATTCACTAATAGGTGCATCTAGTTTTAATACATTTTCTTCAACCAACTGCATTATTAACATGGCTGTAAACTGTTTTGTTAAAGATGCGATACGAAACTTAGTATCTAACGTATTTTTTATATCCCATTCAAAATTAGCAAAACCATATGCTTTTTCAAATATCACTTTATTATTTTGTGAAACTAAAACCGTACCGTTGAACTCTTTAATATTGTGAAATTCACTTACGAATTTTTCAATTTCAATAGCTTTGTCATATGCCAAAGCCGGCCAAACCATGATTCCAAATAGAATAATTATCAGACATTGCGATTTAATTTTCATAACTTTCCTTATATATTAAAAATACAATTAGCTGGAGATGATGCTCATTAGCTGATCAATATCACTGTATATAAAAAAGTAAGAATCTAGCTGACAAACAAAGTCTTTTTCGGTGACATAAAGTGACAACCTAAAATATACCTTGTAACATATTGTATTAATGGAAATAAAATAGCATATAACAAATGGATAAATTATTAGTAGGCGATAGTTTAGTTATAATCCCAAGCGAAAGATCAGTCTTGAAAAACGACATTGAGCTTAACCTTTCAGAGCTATCATATCGTTTATTACTTACGCTAGTTCAAAATACCCCAAATATAGTAAGTCATGATGAGTTGATGAAAGCTGTTTGGCCAGATCGGGTCGTATCTGATGAAAACCTAAAAAAACGAATATCTCGACTAAGAGATTCTCTTGGGGACTCTTCTGATAATCCCAAATATTTTGTTGCCGAACGCGGACTCGGTTACCGATGCATTACAACTGTTTGCAAGGCCGATAATACTAAAGAAGAATTTACAGAAAAATCACACGACCTTATAAAAACCAAAAGTAATAAAAACTTGTTCAAATTTATTACTTTCTTTTTGATATTTATAACATTACTAACCGCATTGTTTCTTTTAAGTTCAAAAGATGACGAAACCAATAGCAGTAATATTGATTATGAATTTCAAGCAGCACAATATTATGCTCGCTTTAACCAAAAAGATAATGATAAAGCACTTTCACTTTATCAAAAATCAATTAAATTAAATCCTAACAAAGGTTCAATCAATAGTGGATTAGCTAATGTGTATGCACAAGGATATTATCAGTTTGGAAAAACTGAACCTTGGTTACGAAATGCAATAAAGTTCGCTAAACAGTCAATAATTGTCGAGCCAAACAAACCTTGGGGATACCAATCATTAGGTTTTTCATTTTACCTTAAGGGCTATTTTACTGAATCTATAAGCTTATTCGAAAAAGCAAGTGAACTTGCTCCTAATTGGGGAGTACCCTTAGCATATGAAGCATTAATACACCTTGAGGTTGGCAATCCCATAATGGCTTACCCCCTTATAAAAAAAGCCATAGATAAATCTCCTAATAATCCTGAGGTAATGATTATTTTAGCTCAGACATATCAGAAATTAAGTATGCCTAATTATGCAAAAGCGACACTAGAGCAGTCTTTAGAATTTAACCCCGATTATCGATTATCTCAAAACTATCTTACTGAATTAAATTTAATTACGAACGATGATTCATTATCCCAGTTAATTACACAAAGAGATGACGACAAAAATACAATTTCTCAGTTTGAACATTGGCTTACGGCACAACATTTATTACAAACAGGTAACCTACAATTAGCCAAACACAGTTTTGAACAAGCAGCCTTATTAGGTGGTAGATATAGCTTACCTGCTCAAGTATATATTTCAGTTATTAATAAAGATAAATATCAAGTCAAACTGTTAACACAACAAATTGAAAATGAGATAGAGAAAGGAAATCAATGGCCTGAGCTGAAATTTATTAAAGGACTCTTATTATTTGCCAATAACGCCACCGAAAAAGCAATAGGCGAACTGATCCTTGCTATCGAGTCGGGTTTCACTCTCGAATATCGCTTTGAAAATATATCTATACTTTTAAGTATTGATCAGGAGTCTAAATTTAAAAATGTTCTTCATAAATTAACTCAAAAAAATAGACTAAATAGATTAAAGCGAGTGCCTAGATAGTCTTTTTTGATTTCCCTTTAAGTGAGTATTTAAAGGGAAATCAAAACATATTTAACCTTGACGCATAGGTACAGATACAGCACATATGTCTGTGTAATTTGGTGTCGCTAAAAACCAATCTTCAGGGCGGTTTTTTCTTGCTTTGATTAAGGTTTTAAAAGACTCTGATTCTGTTTTCATAATATCGATTACTAAAGGTCTTTCTTTTAAATAGTCAGCTGCCACTTTAACATCTTTGATCACATTGTAATTTTTAAATGCTAAATCAGTATCATCTTTTGGTTGGCGTTCGAGACGTTGAATGTGCTCCATACCCGTGATCACACGACCAAAAGAAGTAATATTATGATCTAGATATCTAATCGCACCTAAAGCCACGTAAAACTCAGTACCACCACTATCAGCTGAGTTTCCCCTTGCCATAGCAAAAGTGCCTGGGCAGTGGGTTTGCCATGTTTTTGTCGCATCATCATTTTGCGCAACAGCAAAACCATTTAAAAAGCCTGTACGACTTGCATAGCCATCTTTATCATCAACTAATGTGATTACCTGTGCTGATTGTGTTGATTTATAAAATTCGGCTTTAATGGCTGATTTTCCAACTTTTGGTTTTTTGGTTTCTTTCGCATCGCCACCTTGGGCGACAAACCCTTCAACAAAACGATAAACATTTAAGTCTTTATAGAAGCCTTCTCTGGCTAATTGTTTTATATTTTTTACATGTCCAGGCGCCAGTTCTGGGTTAAGTTCGATTACAACAGTGCCCTCTTCAAGCTCAAGATATAAAGTATTTTCTGGATCCAATTTACGCCAGTCGGTTGTAGGTGCCTTTTTGATAATTTCGGCAGGAGAAGCTACTTTTTCAATAACTTGATTACTCGCTGATGCAAAATTTGCAACTAAGATACTGCAAGCAATTAAACTTTTAACTTTATTCATTTGAAACCTTATTCTTTTTATTATACCAATACTGGTGCATATCTATTGGTGCCGTTCTTGGCAGTGTTGGATTATCTAATCGAATCAATGTTCTTTTATCTAAGTTTACATTTTCTATCACTTGAGAAAAATATTTATTAAATAACTTTTGCCAGCTCCCATCTTTAAGAGATAAATTAAGACCTTTTTCAAGTGCATCATGAAGCACTTGATTTTCTTTTGCCACAAAGAAATAAACTGCTGATGGGTAATATAAAACAACATGTTTATCATAGGTTAATTCAGATTGGAGTTTATAAGAACCGACTTCTAGTAAGCCATCAGGAATTGCATCTATCCGTCCGGATTTTAACAAATTATTTGCCTGACTATGAGATGAAAAACTTAATATTGATAATTCATTTTGCTTGAAAATCTCTAAATCTGGCCAATCAAAGCTAAGGCCAAAATGAATTTTTTTTATATCCGTTGTATGTCGCTTACCTTTAAATAAATCTAAGTTGTTTTTATGGATCAGCGGTATTCTATAGCCTAATAAACCTTTATCTAAGGGAATCTTAACTGCTAAGGCTTGCTCTTCTCTTATCACATTAGTGACTGTCCAAGCTAAGTCGAGTGTTTTTTCTTTCCCTAAAAGCAATATTTTTCGTTTTTGGCTTGGTAAATTTTCTACCGGTATGCAGTTAAATTCAACGTCTGATTTTTCAAGTGCGAGTACAAACAGCTCTGCGATATAATTATTTGCGGGTGCATGATAACGTATATTCATGACATCATTTTTTGAAAATGCATTGAATCCTATCAATATAAATAGAATAAAGGCTATTTTCATCATCAAAACCTCACTTATATTTAAAATATACGATTAATTCCAGTCAAATTTATAAAGTATATCTAAAGAGTCATTCACTCCATTTATAGCTTCAATATACAATTGAGGCAATAGTTGGTAACGAATAACAATTTCTGTGAGTGGCTCAAATACACCTACGCTATATTTTACTTGCACACCTGGCATTAAGTAACCAGAGATTTCTACCTTAGTATCATCACCTGACCCTGTTGAACCAAGTGCAATGTCTTCTACACCAAGTCGAGAACCAATTTTACTTACAAGTCCCTCCCCTCTAGCAAGTCCTTGAGAAAGTAAGAGCTGGGTTAACATCGCACTGTTAGAGCTACTTTCGCCTTCACCTAAAGGTTGACCATTTAATAAATAAGATAACGCCTCTGCTTGGTCTTTAACTGGTTCAGAAAAAATCGATAACTTAGGTTTATCTACATTACCAGTAAGCGTAATACCAGCAATCACATCATCAGCTGTTTTCTCCGGGTTTCTAATGGCTTTAATATTTAAATAAGGTTTATCAATCGCACCACTAAAACCGACTTGACCAGTTTGAATGTGTAAATCTTGCCCAAAAGACTGATATACACCATTGATTAAATTAATATCGCCCGTTGTCAGTAAAGGGCTGTGATAGCCTTTTTTAAGAGATAAATCTCCTTCAAGCTCTGAAATTAAACCAAACGAATCTATTTTAACATCATCTTTTACGGTTAAAGACAAATCTAATGAATAGAAAAAACCGGGGTCTTTCACTTGTTTTTCATGTTCAAAAATCACTTCATCTTCACTGACTTTTACAGCTCCTTCAGGTAAGGATTCAATCGTAATTCGCCCATAGGGAATTTCAACTCGACCTTTAATATCTAACTCATTATTTGCCACTACAACTTGTAAATCAGGGTTCAATCGTATTTTAACGCCTTGTTCCAGTTTTAAATTAAAGTCTTGCCCTTTGACATTTAATTGACCACCAAGACGCGTACCTTGCCAATCTAATTCGCCTTTTAGTTTTGCATTGCCTTGTTGATCATCAGATATATCAGCATTCAGTACCAGTTTTTGCTCTTTAAAACCAATATTAAAATGGCTACCTTTAATCGCAACAGGAATATTATTCCCTGATATATCGATGTTTGTTGCACTTAATTCGCCTGATAAATATGGTTTTTTTAATGGCCCTGAAATATTTATATCTGCAAAAACATCTCCAGACAAAGTATCTATTTTTTGAATAAAAGGCTTAAACTTATCAAGCTTAAAACCATTCATTTTAATTATGCCATCTAGATTTCTTGCAGCAGTGATATCTGAAATGGTCATTTCACTTGATATTGAGCCAAATAAATCTGAATTTAAAAATCCATTAAAATATGCCTTTTGTGAAGTTGAGTTTGCATTAATTTTGATTTCTTTTACAGGTAAAACAAAGTGTTTCTCTTCTTGCTGTAGTGCAAATTCTAATACTTGAGAAGCTAAATTCATATCCAGCTTCTCTAATTTACCTTGTTGCCAATTTACATTTAAACCACCTGTAAATGAGCCCGTAGCGGTTAAATCTTCTGGTAATAAATGCGCTATGCTGGCTAAATTAAATTCAGTTAAGTCTACTTTGATATCGCCTTGCTGCTCACTTGCCGTTAATTGTTCAATACACAGGTCTGATTCATTTGATTGCCAACAATGACTCTTGATTTGTATTGCTTTACTATTAATATCAAGCTGTAAGTCAATATTTGTTTTTGGTCGAACGACTTGAACATTATCAGTGATATACAAATCAGATATAACCGAGTGCCATACATTTTTATTATTTACACCGCCTGTAATTTTAAAGGCACTTTTTAGTAAATCAGAATTGAGTTTAAAATTCGCATGATGATTTGATTTATCACCTTTGATATTTAAATCAAGTGTTTGTAATTTTTTGCCTTCAAGTTCACCATTCTTTATTAATAAATTGATGTGGGTTTTAAAGTTATCAGCTACAGATATAAAACCTTGGGTTTTTGCTTGTTGTAATTTAATTTGTTGATAACTTAAATCACTAAAACCTAACTCCCAGTTTATCTCAGGTTTTATTCGCTCACCTGTTATCGCTAAACTGCCATAACCTTTACCCGCTAATTCATTTAAAAAGTCACTTGGCTGGTTTATATCTAAATTACCTTGAAGATCCCATTTATTATTTATCTCACCACTTAAACTCAGTGTATTTGAACCGCTTATTAAGCTAATTAAATCGACGTTTGCATTTATCTGATTGTCCAAATTAAACTGGGTATTGAGCTCAAAGGGTACTGTATTATCTTTATCTAAAGCGAATGAACCACCTAAATCAAAGTTATTAACCGATAATAACCAGTTTGATTTTGATTGTTTAAAGTTCAGATCAAATGCACCATTTAGATCTGTATTTATATTGGCAGCAAATTCCTGCAAGTTTAATTTAGTCAGCTCCCCTGATATATTGGCCAATAAATCATCTTTAAACGTCACATCACCTTGAATTGATACCGCACTTTTTTGAGTATTTAGAGATAACTGCTCTAATGTAAATTGTGTTAAGTCACCTTTACCTAAAAGCGTTAAGTCTATTAATGGATAAGCATTAACCCCTTGTTGACTGACCAGTTTTATATCATAATTTTTAAGTGTGCCACCAGATATTAGAGACAAGTGATTTAATTTATAATTCTTATCATCTGCAAAGTGCTGCCAGTCTTGTATTTGCGTATTTAAATTAAATGGGTAATTTTTTGTTTTTAAATTTAACTTGCCATTTGTTGTTGATGGATACTGCCCTATTGTTTGTAAATCAAAACTAAGTGCAGCTAAATCTCCCTTTGCCTTAAATGTTAAACCATGGAGAAGCTCTTTATTATTAATTTGTTTTATATCTAGGTTAACATCTAATGGATTATTCGTAATAAGGTTAATAATGCCTTGTGACGAGAGCTGAATATCTTGATAAGACAAAGCTAAATTATTTAAATTGAGCTGACTATCAAAAAAATCTGCGGCTAGATTAATATTATTAATAACATGAACCTGTTTTTCTTGATGAACCTCCAGATGATTTAATTTCAATTCAGTTAAAATAAAATCTATAGGTGTTTTAAACAGTACATCATCAATTGGTTCAAAAATAAGCGTTTGTTTAGATTTGGCTATTACAACTGCCGGTTTTTGTTTAAAACGAATCTTTTCAACTTGTAGTTTTTTGACGTTCAGGATGGGTTGGTTAACACCTTTATCAATTCCTATGAGTAATGACAGTTTTTCAATATTAAGTTCGCCATCAGACAGTGTAATATCAGCTGAATTTAACGCTAAAGCATCTAAACACACTGCATTTTCATTTTTAAGATAACCATAGGCACATTGCCAGATATTTAAACCTATCGTGACATTTTCAATATGGGCATTGAGCGCGCTATTTTCATATGTCACTGAAAACGGGTCTTGATATAAAAAACGTCCATCATCTAATTTTATTGATAAGCCAGTGACTAACTTATTCGCAGTAAAAGCAATTAGCTTATTGCCAGGACTAGTAAATAATATGCAAAATATTAACGTTGACAGAATCAGCGAAGTATATGTGAGATAACGTTTAAATTTTTTGAAGAAAGACTTTGTTTCTTTTGAATTATTCATATTTTTTGGTAATTTACTGCTCATATTTCCGGTCCTATTGTCACACTGAACCGAGTATTATTGTTATCTGTTATTGCCCAAGCATGGTCAATTCTAATTGGACCAATGGGTGTTAACCATCGAATACCAATTCCTGTACCAACTTCTATATCCTCTGAAAAATCGTTTGTTGACGTACCTCCGTCTACAAACAAAGCCGCCCGCCATGAAGGCGCAAACTGATAGTTATACTCTAACGTGCCTGTGACTAAATATTTACCACCAACAAGATTTCCTTTCTCATCTACTGGTGAAATTGATTCGTATTTAAATCCTCGAATACTTTGGTCGCCACCAGCAAAAAGGCGCATTGATGCAGGTACGTCGTTGATATCATCAACCAAAATTGCGCCTAACTTTGATTTAACATAAAAGAGATGGTTATTACGATAAGTTCGTAACAGCGCAGTTTGAAATTGCAGTTTTAATAAATCAGTATCAGATAATACATCATCTAATCCCACTTCAGCCGACAGTAGCCATTGATTACCCCAAAATGGTGTTGTTCCACCTTTTGTTTTCTTTTTTGCAAAACTAATACCCGGTAATAACATTTCTGTTGTGCCCGGGTCATCCGCTATTTCAAAATCTTCTCGCTCATGTTTTATAAAAGCTGTGCGTACCCAATTAGACTGAGTAACCCACTGTCTTTGTAATTGTGTGGTCAATGTTCGGATATATTTCTGAGTATCTGAGTTATTTTCACTTTTATAACCAAATGCATAACGCCATACATCATCTACAGGATCATCTACGGGTACTGTATATGCGAATTCAAACTCTTTTTCTAACTCAGTAACTACTGCGTCGGTATCAAAATAATGACCATCTGTGCCAACCCAAGGTTTGCTCCATTTTATTCTTGCTTTCGCTCCTAAGTCTGTTGAGAAACCACCGCCAATTTCATAACTATTCGCAGGTTTGTGCAATACGTGAACTTTGATGGGAATTTGTTTATTTTCTCTTTGCTCTATATCGGCATATACACGCACACTTTTAAAATAAGGGGTGCTCGCTATATCTAAATTATATTGTGAAATGATATGTGCTTGATAAGCTTCACCTGTTTTAAAAGATGCTAATGAACGTATATATTTTACAGCAGGCGTATCTGATGAAATCACAATTGGCCCGTAGGTATAACGAGGGCCTGTATTAATCTTAAAAGTTACAATAGCACTGTGATCTTTTAGTGATATACCCAGTTCATTTGCTTGCCATTGAGCGTCAAAATAGCCCAGTTCGAGCAACTGGCTTTCAATCATAGATTTGGATTTTTCATATATTGCATGATTTATTACATTTCCCTGAACCAAAGGAAGCTTTTTAATAACCTGAGTTAAAGCATTATCGTCTTTACCTTCTCCTTGAAGGTGATAATTTAACTTTGCAATTCTCACTTCTGTTCCGGGATCAATATCGACTTTCATTATCACTAGCTCGTCTTGCACATCACCATCTTGTTCAAAAGAAAGTGTTATTTTAGGTTCATAATAACCAAGTGCTTTCAAGCTAGTCTTAATTTGATCTATGCTATGACGTTTTAATTGCTTTGTTGCAGATTCATTTTTTACTTTTGCTAAATAAAAACTGACATTATCAAGTAACTGGCCTTCAATTCCAGATAGTTCAAAATCTGAAATGTTATTTTCTTTAGCCTGTAAAAACATACTGAATAAAAATAACCAAAGATATGAAAAATAACGTAACAATTTAATTCCTTTAAAATTTAATTAAACTCATTAACAGCCTGAAGTGACTGTTCCTATCTCAGGTGAAGTTTTATTTACATCGTTGGGATTGTAATAAAACGCATAACACCTATCAGCCAACTTTTCGCCTTGCAGCCAGATGAAAGCGACTTTACCAGGTGATTGCACTACAAAAGGTAAAGCAGGAGCTGAATTTTGCTGACCCACTCCACACAAAGAATGCTTGGTACAGATACTATTTTTTGATGTGTATGATATTTCTTTACCTATATCTAATGCATAGCGCCAAGATTTATTCCAATGAGCACCAATATGACCATTAATCACTGAAATATTTGTACCATTAAAGTCCATATTGCCACTAACTACATTATTTATTATTGCCTTCGCAGAAACCAGATCTGCCGTTGATTTCATTGCGGCTGAAATCGCTTTTATTTTTGCAATCTTTGCTTCACTTTGAACATTTAAAAATCGCGTTGCTGCAGATATAGCTATAGTGCCTAGGATGATGATAACCATAATAAGTTCAATTAAAGTGAACCCACTTAAATTCTTTTTATTGTTATGAAAGTACATATTATAAAAACCACCTTTCACTCATAATTTTCAGCCAAATATAACATATTTAGCTCTGCATCTTTCTATTTTTCTCATTTTCTAAGACAATATACACAATTGAAACAAAGAGCAGTCATAAAATGAGCAATCAAGTACAATTTCCAAACGATGAGAACGGTGAATTACTCGCTGACATGGCAAAAGCAGGCATAGATCTTAGCCAACTTCACGTTATTGACTTTTTTATCTTGTTTGAGCAAAAACCAGATGCTGAAAAATTTGAGATTGAAATTGCAAAAGATGATTTAGCACCAAAAACGCAATTACAAAAGTGTTCTGAAACGGGTGTTTGGGAAGTGATCACTTCTATTAAAATGGTTCCCGATCATACTTTATTAGGCCAAATGGAACAGTATTTTGAAAGCTTTGCTAATCCATTAAATGGCTATGGTGATGGCTGGGGAATAATGGCTGAAGAATAGCTTTAAGCTAATCGTTTTTGCTAAAAAAAATTCGCCTACTTTTATTGTAGGCGAACATAAACTACATCTGATTCGCCTTTCTGTAATTACCTTCATAATCAAATAGCTTTTCTACAATTCTCCACGCTCCGCGATTCTTTTTATTCATTTTTCTGGCTATTACAAAATCTGGGGCTGTAAAAAAGGCCTGTTTATCCAGAGCTTGTGATAATGACTTAAAGTACGTGGGTTCTTGCCCTGCTAATAATCGCTTTCCAAATGCTTGATTAAAATAAAAAATAGAGCCTGAGTTTTCAAAGTTATATACCTCATCACAACTAGCACCATCCTCATCAAAATACGTTATTTTGACTTTAAACTCACTGATTTCCTCAAACTGCATACCTGAACACCTTAAAACAAGTGCGTCTTTTAAATTAAGTGCTGCTTTGAGTTTATCATCTGGATCTACGATTGCGCAGTCGCATTCATGACACTTTCGTGCTGCAATATCATTTTCTGCACCACAACTATCACATTGCTTAAACCTAAACCTAAAATCACATTGTTGCGATGTATCCTCACTTTCTAACACACCTTGGCAACGACGACCAAAATGCTCTATGACTTTGCCATCGTTATCCGTTTTTCCCCAAAACATATTCGCAAAACCACACCCAGGACACAAAACCTGCACAGGTTCACTATCGCTATCTGGCTTTTTAGAGCCCACTTCAGGGTAAAAAATGTCATAACCGTTACTAGCATAATCTATCACTAAACAGTCTTTTTTATTATCACTTAAGCGCAATCCCCTACCCACAATTTGCTGGTATAAACTGACCGATTCAGTAGGACGTAATATTGCAATAAAATCAACATGCGGGGCATCAAAGCCTGTTGTTAATACTGATACATTCACTAAAAATTTAATTTTTTGTTGTTTAAACTCAGTGATAATGCGATCTCTTTGAGATATCTCTGTATCGCCTATCACTAATGCTGATCTACTTTTAGCACAGTCGTCTTGTGGTAAATAAGTTAAAATCTCTTTAGCATGCTCAATAGTTGAGGCAAAAATCATCACACCTAAGCGATTTTGAGCAAGCTCTACTATTTGGTCAATTATGGCTTTAGTCACCCTTTGTGAGTCTTTCAGTAATAAGCTCATTTCTTGATTATCAAACCGTCCAAAACTATCTGTTGGTATTGATGAAAAATCATAATGACTAATGGCAGCATCTATCATATTAGGCGGTGTTAAAAATTCATTTTTTATCATATATCTAAGTGGTAATTCATATATGCACTTTTTAAATGGCGCATCATCGCCACCTCTTACAAATCCATGATAATGCTCATGGTAAATCCAACCTATGCCCATACGATAGGGTGTTGCCGTAAGTCCTAATACCTTTAACGATGTATTATGGATTTTAAGCTGATTGATAACTTGTGCGTATTGAGAGCTTGTTTCTAAATTGACGCGATGGCATTCATCAATGATGACGAGTGAATAAGCTTCATCTAATTTATCTAAATTTTTTGCGATAGACTGAATACTGGCAAATGTCACTTGATGGATTAAAGATTTTTGTTTTAAACCTGCTGAAAAAATGCTTGCTTCTAAACCATAACTTTTATATTTTTCGCTGTTTTGTTCTACCAGTTCTTTAACGTGAGCTAATACTAAAATTTTTCTTTTTGCGATACGTGCTAATTCTGCAATTACTAAGCTTTTACCAGCCCCAGTGGGTAATACAATAACAGCTGCATCATCTGATTTTTTAAAATGTGATACGGTATTTTGAACGGCTTCACTTTGATAAGGTCTTAACTGATAGATAGTCATTGCTCACGCTAAATCTTTATAGTGTCATTATAACTGAAGTTTTCTATAAAGAGTTCATCTTAGGTTCATTTGAGTTAACTAGACTAAAACAAACACATTTTTTCATTTTTTATGATATGTTCTTGGCAGATTAGATTTTAGGAGTAAAAATGATGAGAAACCTATTAATAGCAACCACAGTATTGCTTTTAGCTGCATGTTCGCAAACCCCTGATTGGGATTATGATCAGTCTACTAATTTTAGCAACTTCAAAACCTTTGCTTGGGTTAAAGATGCCAGCCTCACTAAAGATGTAGAAAATTATCAAATCAACCCAATTATGGAAAAGCGTGTTAGAGAAGCTGTTAATGCAGACTTAACTCAAAAAGGCCTTTCTATGGTTTCAATTGATAAGGCAGATGTTTTGATCAATTACCATGCCTCTGTTGATAAAAAAATTGATATAGATACATTCTCTACTCATTACAGTGCAACTTGGAACCACTGGCGTAATCCATGGGGCACAAATATTCATGCTGATAATAAAGTACGTGAATATGAAGTAGGTACTTTAATTATTGATATCGTTGATCAAAACTCAAATCAACTTATTTGGCGTGGTGCTAAAGAAGGTAGATTGAAGAAAAATCAAAAACCAGAAAAAAGAACACAAGTCATTAATGAAACTGTCATCAACATTTTGAGTAACTTCCCTCCTCAAGCAACAGAAGTACTTTAAAAAAATAATATTGAATAAAGCCACCTTGTGGCTTTATCTTTAATATCAAATAGTTAAACAATTCTCATTTCCAAAATAGTTTACATACAATTGTAAAATTAAATTTCTTCATAAGATATATCCTAAAATTATATTATTCCTTATAAATCAGATGGGTATATTTTAAGCCCCGCTAGTTTAGCTATTAACAGCTATAATTATGACATACCGTGTTACATCTTTACGCACTATGTAAACAATATATTGATTATCCTATAACTGTCATCAATATGAGTTACTAAGGAATGCACTGTGGCTACTAAAAAACAAATATTATTCCCAGTCGGAATTTTAGTGCTAGGAGTTGGAATTGCGGCCAGCTTCTCAGCTATGAAAAAACCACCAGAGAAAAAAGAAGAGAAAGAAATTCTACCTTTGGTTCAAGTTCAACCTGCATCAGTTGAGTCAATTACATTAGACGTCAGCTCTTATGGGCTTATCACACCAAAAAATCAAACCAAACTTGTAGCGCAATTAAGCGGCCAACTTGTTGAAGTATCTGAAGCCTTTGTAAAAGGTGGATTTGTAAAAAAAGGTGATGTATTAGCGCGAATTGATCCTAATGATTATGAAGCGGCATTAATAGATGCACAAGCAACGTTAGCACAAGCGCGCTCAGCACTTGAAGTAGAACGCGCTCAAGGCCATGTTGCTAAATCTGAATGGGAACGTATTCGTAAAAATAGCAATGAGTTTATTCCATCTGAACTGTATTTAAGAAAACCTCAGTTAGCTGAAAAACTGGCACGTTTTAAAGCATCTGAAGCGTCTTTAAAACGTGCTAAACGTAATTTAGAACGCACTTATATCAGCGCACCCTATGATGCAATTATTGCACAACGTACAGTCAGTTTAGGCAGTGTTGTTAGCCCTGGCAGTAATATTGGTGAATTAAACTCAATTAGCTTAGCCGAAGTAAGGTTACCTGTTGCAGATAAAGATATGCAATACCTAATAAAGGGCGGCATAAATGCGAGTGTTGTATTAACCACACAATATGCAGGTAAAGATTACGACTGGCAAGCCACAATTGTGAGAAGTGAAGGCGTGATCAATCAAAAAAGCCGTATGAGCTATTTAGTAGCACAAGTACAAGACCCATATGCACAAAACTCTGACTTTCCACCTTTAAGGTTTGGCGCTTATGTCAATGCTAAAATCCAAGGGTTAGAAATCAAAAATACTACTACGGTTGCGCGGCACTTAGTAAAAAATAATAAAATTGCAGTATTAAGTTTAGATAATACTTTAACTTATCAGACTGTTGATATTTTAAGAGAGTTTGACGATCAGATTGTATTAAGCAATGGTTTAAGTCATGGTGATAAAGTCATAATGACTGCGCTTGATTATCCAAGTGAAGGCATGAAGTTAACAACCGAATATGCCAAGCCTGAAGCATCTGATCAAGAAAAAGATGAAACGCAACTTGCAATGAAAAAGGATTAGACCATGATTGATACTAATAAAGGTATCATTGCTTGGTTTGCTCGTAATTCAGTTGCGGCAAATTTATTAATGATATTCATCTTAGTGGGCGGCCTTTTAACGGCTGGCACAATACGCAAACAAATGTTTCCTGATTTTGAAAGTAACTGGCTTCAAGTACAAGTTGCCTACCCCGGCGCTGCACCACAGGAAGTGGAAGAAGGGATCACTGTTAAAATTGAAGACGCTTTAGAAGGGTTACAAGGCTTAAAACGTGTCATAACTTATTCTCGCCGTAGCTTTTCACAAGCTTGGATTGAAGTAGATGAAGGTTATGATGCCAAAGAAGTATTAGATGAAGTTAAACTTCAAGTTGATACTATTTCTAGCTTTCCAGATGGCATGGAAAGACCAATCGTCAGCCAAGAAAAATTCACTCAAGAAGTAATGTTTTTAAGCTTACATGGCGACTTAACAAATCATGAACTCAAAGATTTAGGTAATAAAATCCATGACGAGATTTTAGCGTTACCTGGTATCAATGTTGCCGAATTTTATAGTGGTTTAGCTTATGAAATTGGCATTGAGATCAGTCCAGATAAATTAAGAGAATACGGCTTAAGCTTTAGAGATATTGCAGCTAAGGTACGTGGTTTTTCTGCAAATATGTCTGCTGGTCAAATCAAAGCTGAAAATGGTTATATATCTTTACGTGTTGAAAACCAAGCCTATAAAGGTCATGAGTTTGAGCAATTACCGCTTATCACTTTAGAAGATGGTACTCTGATCCGATTAGGTGATATCGCAACTATCAACGATGGTTTCCAAGAAGGTATTCAATACTCTAAGTTTAATGGTGAAAATTCATTAACTTATTCAATTGGTGCATCTAAAGATCAAGATATTACCAAAGTAGCTAAAGTAATGTATTCATACTTAGAAGCGAAAGAGAAAGAGTTACCACAAAATGTGACTTTAGAATCATTTATTGATATGACTTATTACCTAAACGGCCGTTTAGATATGATGATCAGTAATATGGTTTGGGGTGGTTTATTAGTATTTTTGATGTTAGCGCTGTTCTTACGTATACGTTTAGCATTTTGGGTAATGATGGGACTACCAGTATCATTTTTAGGCGCATTTTTATTAATGCCGACCGCAGGACTTGATATCACCATTAATATTGCATCGTTATTTGCCTTTATTCTGGTGCTCGGAATTGTGGTAGATGATGCCATCGTAATAGGAGAATCGGCTCATGCCGAAATTGAAGAGCATGGCCATAGTTTAGAGAGTGTTGTTAGAGGCGTAAAACGTGTTGCTATGCCGGCTACATTTGGTGTTTTAACTACAATTGCAGCCTTTTTACCTATGATGTTAGATGATGGACCTGGCCGAGCATTCTCAATGGCAATTGGTGGTGTGATTATTTTATGTCTTATATTCTCATTAGTAGAATCTAAACTTATTTTACCAGCGCATTTAGCACGTATGACGCCTAGACCACACAACCCTAAAAATCCATTACATGTAGTTCGTGAATTGATAGATACTAACTTAAAGCGTTTTGTTGAAAATGTTTACCGCCCTACTATAGAAAAAGCAATTCATTATAGATATACCGTTATTATGGGTTTTGTCAGTATTTTGATTATTAGCGGTGGTTTATTTGCAGGTGGATTAGTTAAATTTGTTGCTTCACCTAAAATTCCGCATGATTTTGCAAATGTTGATATTGATATGACGTTATCTTCATCTGAGGCAGCCACTTTAAAAGCTGCACTTCAGTTTGAACAACTCATCGTTGATGTTGATAATCAGATTGAAAAAGAACACGGTTCTAAAATGGTTGAAGCGTTAACAGTTCGTCTACAAGGTAGAACACGTGCACGTATCATGGCAAAACTTGTATCACCTGAACTTCGAGTTATGGATACTTTTGCGCTTGCAGATATGTGGCGTGCACAATTGCCTCAAATAGCGGGTCTGAAAAGTTTAAATATTCGAGATAGCATAGGTGGTAATGGCCGTGATGATGGCGATATTAGCTTCCGTCTTGAAGGGAAAAATATTGAAACGCTTCGTTTAGCTGCTAATCAATTAAAACAAAAACTTAATACGATTAAAGGTATTGGTGATGTTAATGACTCAATGCAAACAGCAACTGATGAAGTGCGCTTAGATTTAAAACCGGTTGCACATAGCTTAGGTTTAACTTTAGCCGATATCGCATCTCAAGTGAGCTTTGGTTTTTATGGTTTAGAAGCACAACGTATTTTACGAGATGGTGAAGAACTTAAAGTAATGATCCGCTACCCAATTGAAGAACGTAATTCAATTGGTCAAATTCAAGATGTACGCATTAGTACACCTGCTGGCGGTGAAGTATTATTATCTGAAGTGGCTGAAATTGAACTGGTTCAAGGTGTTAACAGTATCCGACGTGAAAACGCGATGCGTACTATTAACGTGTGGGCTTCTGTTGATACTGAGCAAGCTGAACCATTTAAAATTGCAAATGACATCAGAGATAACTACTTACCACAACTGCTTAAATCTCATTCAGGTATTCGTACCGAAGTGGCAGGTAAAATTCAAGAAGAAATGGATAGCATGAATGAGCAAATTCGTAATTTTGCTTTATCAATGATGCTTATATTTGCATTACTCGCAATTCCATTACGCTCATATTCACAACCATTTTTAATAATGTCAGTGATCCCGTTTGGTGTTATTGGTGCGATGTTTGGTCATATTATTTTAGGTATGACTATGAGTAGCTTATCTTTCTTTGGCATTATTGCTGCAGCAGGTGTGGTGGTTAACGATTCATTAGTAATGGTAGATTTTGTTAACAAAGCACGCGCAGCTGGCATACCAATGAAGGTAGCTGTTGTAGAAGCTGGCTGTAAGCGTTTTAGAGCAATTTTCTTAACTTCAATCACTACATTTATCGGTTTAATACCAATTATTACTGAGACAAGTCTACAGGCCAAAATAGTGATACCTATGGCAGTTTCTTTAGCCTTTGGTGTATTGTTTGCGACTGTGATCACTTTATTATTAATACCGTGTCAGTATGTAGCGCTTGAAGACTTTAAGCGTTTAATACGCCGTAAGAAAAATATTGATACTAATGAAATTAAAACAGATACGGTTGTTCAATAAATTATAAGAACTTTATCTATAGGAATTAAAAAAGGCGCATATGCGCCTTTTTTGTTTTTAATGATTAAATACCAACTCTACTAAGTTAGTGAACTAATATAAATTAGGATAATTTTTCAAGAGCACAGGTTTATAATTCCAGACTAAACCTAAGTACCTGCATCCATGCAGGCAACTGGCTATTGCATATTTAGACCTTTTAGATTGATCACATATTTATTAGAATTGGTATATATTACTTTTTATTCATGATCCAATCAGAAAGTAATCTTACACCGTAGCCTGTGCCACCTGTAGAGATTTCTCCTTTTGCTTTGCTTGAAAGTGCATTACCAGCAATATCAATATGTGCCCATTTCACATCACCAGCAAAGTACTGTAAAAAGCTTGCTGCAGTTGTTGCGCCTGGTCCACCTGAACCTGTATTTTTTAGATCTGCGATATCTGTTTTAAGCATATCTTTATAGCCTAATGGTAAGCGCCATAAGTTTTCATTCACCTGCTTACCTGAAAAAGTTAAATCCGCTACTAATTGATCATCTTCAGAAAAAACAGCGGCATAATCGTTACCAACAGCGCGGATTTTTGAACCCGTTAAAGTTGCAACATCAACCATCACACTTGGCTCATAGAATTTTCTTGCGTACCACATCGCATCAGAAAGCACTAAACGCCCTTCAGCATCAGTATTTACAATCTCTACAGTTAAACCTTCAGCAGTTCTTACTACATCACCAGGGGCAACTGAGCTTTCAGATACCATGTTTGCAGCCATGCCCATTACAGCAACTACATTTGCATCAACTTTATTTAAAGCAAGTGATTTTACAGTACCTAAAACTGCTGCTGCACCAGCCATATCTGACTTCATACGTGCAATTGAAGCGCCGGTTTTAATGCTATAACCACCTGAGTCAAAAGTAATACCTTTGCCCACTAATGCGATTGGTGCATCTGAGTTACCTTTATAATGCGCAACAACTAAACGTGCGCCTTCATTACTACCACGCCCTACTGCTTCTAAAGCGCCCATGCCTAGCTCTTTAAGTTCAGCAGGTTTTAATATTTTAACTTCAACACCTAAAGACTCTAGCGCTTTAGCCGCGTTTGCAAAATCTACTGGCGTCATTTCTGTTGCAGTTTCAGAAATTAAATCACGAGCTAAAACAACACCTTGCTCAATGTTCGCTAAAGTTTTGTATGCTTTTTTAGAAGATTTAGCGTTATCTACATCAAAAAAGTATGATTTTACACTGCGTTTTTCGTTATGGTAATTTTCAAAACGGTAAGAACGTAAATTAATACCTTGTGCTAATAATGCAGAGAAATCACCTGATTTAATACTGATCCCATCACTCTTAACTGTAATTTTTTCAATGAATTTTTGCTCTAACTTACCACTTAAATTACCACCTAGTTTAGCTACTTTAGCTTTATCTAGGGCTTTCTTTTCACCTAAACCAACAATCACGATGCGATTTGCAGCGATATTGTGTGGTACAGTTAGTTCAAGCATCTCACCATATTTACCACTAAATTCATTTGCTTTAATAGCACGCTTTAGCTGTCCTTGGCTTTTCTTATCATATTTTTTAAAATCTGAACTTGCCTGATCTTGATGATAAAAAACAACTAGAGTATCAGAGTCTTTTGTTATTTTATTTTCAAATTGAATTGTCTCAGCATTTGCGATAAATGATGAAGTAGATAAAGCAAGGCCTAACCCTAGTAGTGATTTTTTAAGATGCATGAAGAATACCTAATTAAGTGCAAAATATCGCATTGTTTTACCTTAAATCGACTTTTTTTAGAATTAAATAGAGATGAATGAGCGGTTTTACCCGTTAGTTTTCAGCGATTAAAATATTTATAACATGCTATTAAATATAACTTAAACACTAAAAGGGAAATTATAATTTTATATCCCAAGCAACTCTCACTTCTTGTAACATGGCTTTAACAACAGGTTCATCAATGCGGTTTTTAGCAACTACAAAATACAGTTGCGCTTCAAAATCAAGTTGGTCAAGAATCTTTAATTGATTTTGATTAGCATAGTTTAATGCCTCTTCTAATTCATAAAAACTTAAACCTAAACCTGATTTAACTAATTCCAGTCGAGAGTTATCGTCATTAACTTTTGAGATTTCGGTAAATTTTAGCCCCAACTTTAGCTTTAAAAATTGATCAAAAGGACAATCTTGTCCCATAGTGATCCAAGGAAAAAAAGGTAACTCCGTCATTAAAGTATCATCTGTCGCTTCAAATTCAATCGGGGATATTGTTGTTATTTTTTGTTTTTTAATTTCTATCGATTCAAATTCTGGGGGAATTTCTCCATAAACGAACCCGCCATCAAGTTCTCCTGACTTTATCGCTTTAATGGCTTTACCTGATGAAAAGTTAATAAGCTGAGTGCTTATACCTGGGAATTGCTCTGCTATATTTGATAATAAATCAGTTACTCTAAGATATTTTGGATTTTGATTAATAGAGAATTTAAAGTCTCCTATTAATTCATTTTGATTTTCTAACGCACAATTGCCCATATCTAAAGCGCAATCTAAAATGATTTTCGCTTTTTCTAATAACATTTCACCTTTTAAAGTAATTGCCATACCCCGACTAGAACGTTCGAACAATACCGTTTTCAGTTCAGATTCTAAACTTTTAATATGCGCACTGACTGCAGGAGGTGTTGTACATAATTGCTTTGCTGCAAGTGTTAGATTGCCAGTTTGAGCGACAACGACAAATGATCTTAAGTGGTAAAACTCCATTTTTATGCTCTTTATTTATCTATTTAAAGCTATTTTAAACTCTTAGAATATTTTCACTATTCATAAATAATGAATACAGCTTTTAGAATTTATGAATACAGCAAATTTTATCATTGCATAAGCGATATAATATCTGGCGTTTTTCTCAGCCATGACGATCCATTTAATAGTGTATTTAATTCACTTTGAAGCGCTCTAGCTTGAGTAAGGTATTCTTTTGGTTCTGATAACACAAGATAGCGATTTTTATTTGAAATAAATAAAATATGGGTTTTATCTTTAAGGTTATATTTTTTTAAAAATGCTTCTACACTAGCCCGTTTTGACATACTCGCCAGTTGAATAATGTAATTTGTATTTTCTAATAATGAGATGATTTTGTTATCTACTGATACTGTTTTTTTTGACACCGGTTTTTCGGTTTTTATTGCTGATTTCTTGGATTCCTTAGCTACTAAGCTTTCAGGTGTTGGGCTTGTGATAACCGATTCAACTTTAGCTAACATGTTGACTTCATTGGCTGTATTTTCGATTTTATTAATATGGTCAAGAATACTCTGACTAGACTTTTGACCCACATCAACTGCCATTTGAGCGTAATATTTACTGGTTACTAAGTTTTTTTCAACAACATCTCCTTTTAAGTATATTGATGCGAGATTATGCATAGAGAATTTATTGCCATTTTCTGCTGCTTTTTTATAAAAGCGAATCGCTTCTTCTGGCTTTTCATCGATGATTAAACTTGCTAATGCAAATTGTGCTTCTGCATTATTTTGTTTTGCTGACTCTCGGATCCAATGTAACCCTTTAACGCTATCTTGTGGTATCAATTTGCCTGGTAATGATATGCCTTGCATATAAATAGCGCCTAATTCTAATTGGCTATCTGCATCACCTTGTTCTGCCGCTCTTTGATACCAATTAAATGCTTCAATTGGTTCACCTTGAACACCGCTTCCGTGCTCATACATTTTAGCAACTTTACGTTGTGCTTTTAGCCACCCCTTCTCTGCTGCTTTTAACTGCCATTCAAATGCTGCATTAATGTTTTTATCAACACCTTTACCCAGTTCAAACGCCATGCCTAAGTTAAACATGCCTTCTATATGCCCATTTTGTGCCGCTTGGCTTAAATAATTTATCGCTTGTGTTGTATCTCGCCCTACGCCTAACCCTTTTGCATAGATTTTGGCCATGATGAATTGTGCATCAGGTGATGCGTCATTTAGGCTTTCTTCTTGACATAAACCAAATGCTTCAACGAAATTCCCCTTCTCAAACTCACTTTTACAATCAGCAAAAACCGAAAGAGATAATAAACTCAGAATAAAAAAAGCAAAATACTTAAACAAAACAAAATCCTTCTGGTTCAATTAAAATTTAGATACAAAAAAGCTCGGTGAAAACCGAGCTTTTTTCACATTAACTGAGGCTATCAATTTAACCTCAGTTAAGCAAATTATACCAATTCTGTTAAGTAAGTGGCCTAATATAAATTAGGATAAATTTTCAAGAGCACAGGTTATTTGTTCCAGACAAAACCTAAGTACCTATATCCATATAGGCAAGGCGCTTGATTGAGCAATAGCTGGCTATTGGGATTGAAAGCAACGCAGCTATTGTATATTTAAGCCATTTAGATTGATCACATATTTATT
>NZ_JAHKQC010000037.1:101405-204247 GCF_018860845.1 Pseudoalteromonas sp. C2R02
TTTAGATTGATCACATATTTATTAGAATTGGTATTCCTAAACGTATTGCACTTCTATGATCTCAAAACCAACATTACCTTTTGGTGTAGCAATGTTTACTTCATCATCAACTTCTTTACCGATAAGGCCACGTGCAATTGGTGAATTAACAGAAATTAAATTATTTTTAATATCAGCTTCATCATCACCTACTACTTTATAGGTTACTTCATCATCAGTTTCTACATTTACGATAGTTACTGTTGTACCAAAAATCACTTTACCGGTATTAGGCATTTTAGTGACATCAATTACTTGAACATTTGATAACTTAGCTTCAATTTCTTGAATTCGACCTTCACAGAAACCTTGCTCTTCACGTGCAGCGTGATATTCAGCATTTTCTTTTAAATCGCCATGTTCACGCGCTTCTGCGATATCAGCTACAATTCTTGGGCGCTTTACAGTTTTAAGTTCAACAAGCTCTTCACGTAAAAGTAATTCGCCTTGAACTGTCATTGGTATTTTTTGCATAAACTTGTCCATTTTTTATAACAAAAAACCTGAAATTCAACTTTCAGGTTATTTGAATTATGCCTTTAAAATGAAAAATAAAGGCATATTTGTTTTACTCTAGGAGCTTATTTTATTCTTTTGTGCAGTTCTTGTACCGAAGTAACAACAGATCTGTCATCAGCAGCATTTGCTCTACAGTTAGCAAAAGCAGCATTAAGCGTCGTAGTATAGTTTGTTTTATGTTGCAATGCACCACGACGAAGTACTTTAGAGTCTTCGATAGCCTGACGGCCTTCAGTCGTATTTACAATATAGCTATACTCTTCATTCTTAATGCGGTCAAGAATATGAGGACGACCCTCAAATACTTTATTCACATGACGAACTTCAATGCCTGCAGCTTCGATTGCTTTTGCTGTACCGCCAGTTGCATCTAAATCAAAACCTAAGTCTTTCATGATGCGCGCTAGTTCAACAATACGCTTTTTATCTGCATTACGTACAGATAATAACGCACGACCGCCACGAGGTAATACGTTGCTTGCGCCTAACTGTGCTTTAGCAAATGCTTCAGCAAAGTTATCACCTACACCCATAACTTCACCCGTTGAACGCATTTCTGGTCCACGGATTGGGTCAACACCTAAGAATTTAGCGAAAGGAAGTACTACTTCTTTTACGCTGTAATATGGTGGAATGATTTCGCCTGCGATACCTTGCGACTCTAAAGATTGACCAGCCATACAACGTGCTGCTACTTTAGCTAATTCCATGCCTGTTGCTTTTGAAACAAACGGTACTGTACGTGCCGCACGTGGATTAACTTCAATTAAGTACACTTCGCCATCTTTAACAGCAAACTGTGTATTCATTAAACCAACAACACCTAACTCAAGTGCCATACGTGTTACTTGATCACGCATTACATCTTGAATTTGTGGGCTTAAAGTATATGGTGGTAATGAACATGCTGAGTCACCTGAGTGAACACCCGCTTGTTCGATATGTTCCATAATACCGCCAATAACAACTTTCTCTCCGTCACAAATTGCATCTACATCAATTTCTATTGCATCATCAAGGAAACGGTCAAGTAATACTGGCGCTTCGTTTGATGCAGAAACAGCTTCTGTCATGTAACGACGTAAATCAGCTTCATCATATACGATTTCCATCGCACGACCACCTAGTACATACGAAGGACGTACTACTAGTGGAAAACCAATTTCAGCTGATTTAGCAATTGCTTCTTCAGTTGAAGTCACAGTCGCATTTTCAGGCTGTAATAAGTCTAAACGCTCAACCATTTGTTGGAAACGTTCACGGTCTTCAGCACGGTCGATTGCATCTGGAGAAGTACCAATGATAGGCACACCATTCGCTTCAAGTTCACGCGCTAATTTAAGGGGCGTCTGACCACCGTATTGTACGATAACGCCTTTAGGCTTTTCGATACGAACGATTTCAAGTACATCTTCTAATGTAATTGGTTCGAAGTATAAACGATCTGAAGTATCGTAATCGGTAGAAACCGTTTCAGGGTTACAGTTAACCATGATAGTTTCGTAACCATCTTCACGCATTGCTAATGCAGCATGAACACAACAGTAATCAAATTCGATACCTTGACCAATACGGTTAGGACCACCACCAATTACCATTATTTTATCTTTATCTGATGGGTTTGCTTCACATTCTTCATCGTAAGATGAGTACATGTAAGCAGTATCTGAGCTAAATTCTGCAGCACAAGTATCAACACGCTTGTATACAGGTGTAATATCTAATTGGTAGCGTTTTTTACGAATTTCAGCTTCAGATACACCTGCGATTTGGGCGATACGCGAATCAGCAAAACCTTTACGCTTTAATTTACGTAAAAACGCCTTGTTTAAACCAGCCATGCCAGTTTCAGAGATAGTCGCTTCATCTTTGATGATATCTTCCATTTGAACTAAGTACCAAAGATCAACTTTAGTTAGTTCAAAAATCTCTTCGATGCTCATACCTGAACGCATTGCATCAGCAATGTACCAGATGCGCTCTGCGCCTGGTTCACGTAGTTCATGAATGATTTTAGCTTTTGCATTTGAATCAGCTAAGTCAACGATAGGTGTTAAACCATTTGCGCCAACTTCAAGACCACGAAGTGCTTTTTGTAAAGACTCTTGGAAGTTACGGCCAATCGCCATTACTTCACCAACTGATTTCATTTGCGTAGTTAAACGATCGTTAGCGCCTGCAAATTTCTCAAAGTTGAAACGTGGTAATTTAGTGACAACGTAATCGATTGAAGGCTCAAATGATGCTGGTGTTTTACCACCTGTAATATCATTTTGTAATTCGTCAAGCGTATAACCGATTGCTAATTTAGCAGCGATTTTAGCAATTGGGAAACCCGTTGCTTTTGATGCAAGTGCAGAAGAACGTGATACACGTGGATTCATTTCGATGATAACCATACGGCCATCTTCAGGATTAACACCAAACTGTACGTTTGAACCACCTGTTTCAACACCAATTTCACGTAGTACTGCTAAAGAAGCATTACGCATAATTTGGTATTCTTTATCTGTCAGAGTTTGTGCCGGCGCTACTGTGATTGAATCACCAGTATGAACACCCATAGGGTCAAAGTTTTCAATTGCACATACGATGATACAGTTGTCGTTTTTATCACGAACAACTTCCATCTCATACTCTTTCCAACCAATTAATGATTCATCGATCAATAATTCACTTGTTGGTGATAAATCTAAACCACGAGTACAGATTTCTTCAAATTCTTCCATATTGTAAGCAACACCACCACCGGTGCCGCCCATAGTGAAAGATGGACGAATGATACAAGGGAAACCAATACGCGTATTGATATCTTTTGCTTCTTCCATTGAGTGTGCAATTTCAGCTACTGGACATTCAAGACCAATATTTTTCATTGCCGCATCGAAACGCTCACGGTTTTCAGCTTTATCAATTGCATCCGCTGTCGCACCAATCATTTCTACGTTGTACTTTTCAAGTACACCGTGTTTTTCTAAATCAAGCGCACAGTTTAGCGCAGTCTGACCACCCATAGTAGGTAATACAGCACATGGCTTTTCTTTAGCGATAATTTTTTCAACAACTTCCCAGTGAATTGGCTCGATGTATGTTGCATCAGCCATTTCTGGGTCTGTCATTATTGTTGCAGGGTTAGAGTTAACTAAGATAACTCTGTAACCTTCTTCTCTTAATGCTTTACATGCTTGTGCGCCAGAGTAATCAAACTCACAGGCTTGACCAATTACAATTGGACCTGCACCTAAGATAAGTATGCTTTTTAAGTCGGAACGTTTTGGCATTATTCTCTATTTCCTAAAGTATCAGTCTTAAATTATTGTTTACGAGCTTGCATTAAGTCGATGAAATGGTTAAATAATGGCGCAGCATCATGAGGACCAGGACTTGCTTCTGGGTGTCCTTGGAAGCTAAATGCAGGCTTATCTATACGATGAATACCTTGCAATGTGCCATCAAATAAAGATTTATGTGTTGCACGTAAGTTTTCAGGAAGATTCTCTTCTTCAACTGCAAAACCATGATTTTGTGCAGTGATCATCACAACATTTTTATCTAAATCTTTAACTGGGTGGTTACCACCGTGGTGACCGAATTTCATTTTGCTTGTTTTAGCACCTGAAGCTAAAGCTAATAATTGGTGACCTAAACAGATACCAAATACCGGGATTTCAGTTTCTAAAAAGCTTTGAATTGCTTCAATTGCATATGTACACGGCTCTGGATCACCAGGTCCATTTGATAAGAAGATACCGTCTGGATTTAATGCTAATACATCAGCAGCAGATGTTTGTGCTGGTACAACCGTTAATTTACAACCACGGTCAACTAACATACGTAATATGTTACGTTTAACACCGAAGTCATAAGCCACTACGTGAAATTTTGTGTCTTCTTCAGAAAGTGTTTTAAAACCACTACCTAATGTCCAGCTTGACTCAGTCCATTGATAATTTTCAGCTGTTGTTACTACTTTTGCTAAATCCATTCCTTTAAGACCTGGGAATGACTTTGCTGCTTCCAATGCTTTTTCT
Organism: Pseudoalteromonas sp. C2R02; assembly: GCF_018860845.1. Classification (NCBI taxonomy): domain Bacteria; kingdom Pseudomonadati; phylum Pseudomonadota; class Gammaproteobacteria; order Alteromonadales; family Pseudoalteromonadaceae; genus Pseudoalteromonas; species Pseudoalteromonas sp. C2R02. Next base: position 105,995 of record NZ_JAHKQC010000037.1, read on the forward strand.
TCATCGATATCACCAGCGATAATACAGCCGTTTTGCGCACCTTTATCACGTAAAATACGTGTAAGTTTACGTGTATCGATATCAGCAATACCTAAAATATTGCGTTGTCTTAAGTATTCATCTAATGACTGTTCATTACGAAAATTACTTGCTAATAAAGGTAAATCACGAATTACTAAACCTTTAGCCCAGATTTTATTCGCTTCTTCATCTTCGCTATTAGTACCTGTGTTACCGATATGTGGGTAAGTTAAAGTAATAATTTGTTCCGCGTATGATGGATCAGTCAGGATTTCCTGATAGCCCGTCATAGACGTATTAAATACTACTTCTCCAACTGAAATACCTTCAGCACCAATAGCAGTACCGCGAAATACTGTACCGTCTTCTAAAACTAACAAAGCGGGTTTAGTCAAGTTAACCTCCTAACAGGGAAATATCCGTTGTGAAAACTGACGATTCACAACACATATAAAGCATTTAAAGACACATAAAACAAAAATTTGGCAAATCCGACGTATTTTAGAATAAAAACCGCAAAAGGTCTAATTAAAAATGATAAAAAACCCAAAATAGACGTTTCGAACAAAAAAAGGCATTAAAGCCTTATAAAAAACAGTTTACTGTGTCAAACCTAGCACATCTTGCATAGTATAAAGTCCAACTGGTTGATTTTTTAACCATGCCGCAGCCCTTACAGCACCTTGTGCAAAGGTAATGCGCGAACTTGCTTTGTGAGTTAATTCAAGTCTTTCGCCCATAGTTGCGAAATAAGCCGTATGTTCACCAACTATGTCACCAGCTCGGACCACTGAATACCCTATTTCATTTTGGCCTTTTTCAACTTCATCCTGACTTCTGTCATATTTTGCGACTTCATTATGATCCCAGCCTTTTGCATCTGCAATAGACTCACCTATCGCTAACGCAGTACCTGATGGCGCATCAATTTTATGTCTGTGGTGCGCTTCAAATATTTCTATATCTACTGATTCACCTAAAGTCGTCGCGGCTGTTTTTACTAAATTAAGTAAAACATTAATGCCCACACTATAATTACGTGAAAAAACAATTGGAATTTCTTTACTTGCCTGTTCAAGTTCAACCATTTCGTCAGGAGTAAGACCTGTCGTACCAATAACCATAGCCGTTTTGTTTTTTATTGCATCCGCTAAATGCTTTTTTAAGCCTTGTGGTAGTGTAAAGTCTATTAGCACATCAAGGTTGTCATCTGCTGTATTTTCATCTTGCAGTATTATATTACCCTTAGCGCCCAAAACAGTTGCACTTAAGTCTTTGCCAATATGCTCAGAACCCGAACGGCAAAAAGCTGTTACCTCACTATGTTGATCTTTTGAAACAACTTCTAATAAAGCTTGGCCCATGCGACCATTTGCGCCAAAAATTCCAATTTGATTCATTTATTATTTCCATTGTATTTTGATGGGTAATATTTTACCCGTTTATAAATTTCCCGGCTAGAGTCTATTAATATTAGAGGTAAACAAATCTCATGCTTGAAATATCCTTTTGCCAATTATTTCAAGCTAGTCTAACAAGATTTGATTGACAAAACATCTAGACGTCTATACATTTCCACATCCAAATTTTATATTATGTGCTTCCTTTTCTTTGTTTCGCTTGAAATCTCAAACAAATTCAGTAAACAATAGGAAAACAATAATAATTGATAGGCTGTTTATGCAACTTGATTACAACAAAACGCAAGCTAAGTTATCTTTGCTTCCTTTATTAATATTTGTCAGTCTATTTTTAGGTACTGGACTTTATTTACAAGCTAATGGCGTTGATTATGCTTTTTATCAACTACCTGCTCCTGTTGCAATTTTACCCGCTATTTTACTTGCGTTTTTTCTTAACAAAAAAACAATCAATTCATCTGTTGAAACTTTTGTTCAAGGCGCTGGGCACAGTAATATTATTACCATGTGTTTAATTTATTTATTAGCGGGTGCATTTTCTACTGTTGCTGGTGCAACTGGTGGGGTTGACGCTATTGTTAATGCAGGACTTGATGTCATACCTGCAGCACTTTTACTGCCCGGTTTATTTTTAATTTCAGGTATTATTGCAACTGCTATGGGTACCTCGATGGGTACAATTGGTGCAATTGGGCCAATTGCTTATGCTGTATCAGTTAAGACTGGTATCGACCCTTCTTTAGTAGCAGGCACAGTGATATCTGGTGCTATATTTGGTGATAACCTGTCAATTATTTCTGATACAACAATTGCGGCAACAAAAACACAAGGGTGTGAAATGAAAGATAAATTTAAAGAAAATTTATCTATTTCTGTTCCTGCGGCTATTTTAACCATTACTTTGCTCTTTATTCTGAGTCCACAATCTCAGGCAATTGATATTCAAGACTATGATTTACTCTTAGTATTACCATATGCATTTATTCTGATATTAGCTGTAATGGGTTTTAATGTCTTTGCAGTGTTAATTAGCGGTATTTTATTTGCTGCACTGATTGGTTTTACAGGAGATTATGAGGCCGGCACTTTTGTAAAAGATATTTATAAAGGCTTTACGAGCATGCAAGAAATATTTCTATTATCTATGTTGATAGGTGGGTTATCAGAGTTTATTCGCATTAATGGTGGTTTAGATTATATTGCCAAAAAGATTCAAGGTGTGACTAAGGTAATAGCTAAATATAACCGACAAGTTGCTGACCAATTTGGTATTGCAGCTTTAGTTTTTGCTTCTAATTTATGTATAGCAAATAACACTGTTGCCATTATTGTTTCTGGTCCTATCGCTAAAAAACTAGCGCAAGACGGTGACGTAAGCGCGAAACGCTCTGCCAGTTTACTTGATATTTTTGCGTGTGTAGTTCAAGGAATATTACCTTATGGTGCTCAAGCATTGTTATTAGGTGCTACATTTGGATTATCGCCATGGGAGGTTTCAACTTCCGCATATTACTGCTTTATATTAGCGATTACTGCCATTGTAGTTATTTGTTTTAGAAGTAACAAAAAAGCTTAAAACACAGTTTAAAATAAGCAGTCATACTGAAACTTAAAAAGAGCATAATACCTGCTCTTTTTTTATTTACTAATATTTAAAATAATGAATTTAGTTATGTGGCTTAAACAGCCAGATCCGCATTATTGATATCAATTTTTCAAAATCAATTGGTTTACTTAAGTATTCAGACGCACCTGAATTAAAGCATTTCTCCCTATCTTCAGGCATGATTTTAGCTGTCAGTGCAATAATAGGCACTTGCTTGTAACGTTTCATTTTACGAATTTTTTCCGTCGCTTCAAAGCCATCCATTACAGGCATCATAGTATCCATTAAAATAAGCTCAAACGGTTGTTCTTGCACGAGTAAATCTAAAGCTTCTTGACCATTATTTGCCATTTCAACATCAAATCCCAAATCAAATAATTTTTTTGATAGTGCATAGGTATTTCTCATGTCGTCATCAACTAATAAAACTCTACGATCTTTTAGCATTTCATTTTCATTATGCAGACGTTGAATAACATTGTGATCTTCTTTTTGCAATTGTGAATCAATATTGTGTAAAAACAAAGAAACATCATCAAGTAGTCGCTCTGTACTTCCATCACCTTTAATAACAACTGAAGCTGAGTACTTTAATAATTGTATCTCTTCATCATTGCTAATATCTTTATCCGTATAAATAATAACGGGAGGCAAGGTTAAGTTTTTAACTTCACTGACTCGCTTAAGCACTTCAAGGCCATTGATATCTGGCAGTACTAAATCAAGAATGAGGCAGTCATAATTTCCTGAAATAATCTCTTTACATGCTTTTTCACCCGAATCAATACACTTTATATCTATATCAGTCTTCTCTAATAATTTTTGTGTCGCTTGTAAGTTGTCCTTCTCTGGGCCAATGAACAGAATATTATTTACTTTATTTTGGTTAATATCTGAGATTTTTTCAAAGATCTGCTTTATTTGTATTTCATTTACAGGTTTAGTTAATAATCCTATCGCACCATGTTGTAACAGTTGATGCTCATTATCATGGTGTGCTGATATTATTTCGACAGGGATGTGTCGGGTTTTTAAACTAAATTTCAACTGCTCTAACACTTGCTCGCCATCAATATCTGGTAATCTCATATCTAAAATAATGCCATGAGGTGCAAAATGTTGAGCAAGGTATATTCCGCTTCGGCCATCACCAGCTACAAGACATTTAAACCCTTCTTTATTTGCAAAATCTCGCAATATTTTTGCAAAGTTAGCATCGTCATCAATGATCAGTAAACATTTATCAATCTCATTAATATTCTTTCGGTCATCGCTAATAAAGCTCGGTAAATCCTCTTCATTTTTATATCCTTTTAATAACGGCGGTTCTATTTTTTCGATATCAATATTTTTTATTACTTGTTCTTTTGCAAGCGATGGTGCTTCCGATTTTTCTGATTTTAAAGGTAAAAATAATGTAAAACAGCTGCCTTGTTCTTCTTCACTGGAGAGTTGAATTTCACCCTTTAACAATTTTGCCAATTCGCGGGCAATCGTTAAACCTAGCCCTGTGCCACCGTATTTTCGAGTGATAGAGCCGTCTTGCTGTTGAAAAGCTTCAAATATATCTTTTAATTTATCTTCAGGGATACCTATACCTGTATCACTAATTTCAAATGCTAAACTTGTTTGCGGCTGTAAGTTTAAAGCTTTAAATTTAATATCCGCATCTGGTTTAAAGATAGATAAAGTAACAGAACCTGTTTGTGTAAACTTAAGCGCATTTGATAATAAATTACGAAGAATTTGTTCTAGCCTTTGGCCATCGCTATGGAAGATTTTAGGAATAGCATCATCTAGTTTAATAATAAACTCCAGATTTTTATCTTTTGCAATCGGTAAAAACATCACTTTTAAATTAGAAACAAGGGAATTCAAACTCAATTTTTCATTGTGTATTGTTAACTTCCCAGCCTCTACTTTAGACAAATCCAAAATATCATTAATTAAACTTAATAAATTCATACCGCCACGATGTATTATATTTGCATCTTCAACTTCTAAATCATCTAAATGATTATTTTTATTTTCTGCTAAACTTTTAGCTAATAACAAGAGGCTATTAAGTGGTGTCCTTAACTCATGGCTCATATTTGCTAAAAATTCTGATTTATATTTACTGGCTAAAGCTAATTCTTTTGCTTTAATTGTTAAATCTTTTTGTGATGCCTCTACCACTTCTTTTTGACGCTTTAACATTGCTTGCTTATTAAGTAATTCTTCGTTTGATACTCTTAACTCTTCACTTTGTTGTGTTAACTCCTCCTCAGATTTTTTTAATAGCTGAGTTTGTTCTAATAAATCATCATTTGAGCTTCTGAGTTCTTCTTGTTGTACTTTTAATTCTTCGGACTGGCTTTGAGTTTCACCTAATAACTGCTTCGTTTTTTGTTGGCTAAATATGTTATTAATAATCACAGCTGTATTATTAGCAACTTGCTCTAACATGGTTTTATTCAAAGGGGTAAATTCTTGAAATGATGCCAACTCAATCACGCCAATCACATTTTTTTCAAATAACATTGGAATAACCAAAATATTGAGCGGCTCAGCTTCACCTAGACCGGAATTAATTTGGATATAATTGACTGGAGCTTGTGTTAATAAAATAGATTTCTTTTCTTTAGCACATTGACCTACTAAGCCCTCTCCTATGGTGATTTTTGATTGTACTCTTTTACGTTTTTCAAAAGCATAACTCCCCATAAGCTCTAAATAAGGCTCCGAATCATCAAGATGACTAATATATAACACACCAAATCCTGCATTTATCATTTCAGCTAACTTTGAGATAATATTATCTGCTAATAGTTGCAACTCCGTTGCCCCCTGAGACAGCTCTGTAATAGCTGAAATTTGTGATTTCAGTAAGGTCTGTTGTTTTAAGTCCTGATTAGATTGCTGAAGTAATGCCTCACTCTTCATCATTGTATTGTTTCGTTCTAAAATTTGATTCTTCATTTCATTTAAAGCAATAACCAAACGGTCTTGGTCACTTTTCTTAATAATCTCTACACTAAAATCACCATCGGCAATCGCATCAGCTTGATCTGCAGCATCATTTAATGAGTCAGTCATTGAGTTAAATGCAATGGCAAGTTTTCCTAATTCATCCGTTCTATCTGAAGGGAGTTTTTGATTAAGATCACCTTTGGCTATTTTATCTACCACGGCCATCATTTCAATTACTGGCGTTCTAATTGAACGAATAACAAATAGGGCTGTAAACAAACCCAAAACAAAAATAATTCCACCAGCTAATAAAGAATAATACTGACCTTCTTTGGTTTTTAACAAGGTATTCGCAAGGGTTACCTCTGAGGTCTTTAAAGTCGATGTTGCTATTGCTATTAAAACAGGTTCCATTTTATGGGCTGCATCACGTAAATTAGCGATATACTCAAGTGATTTTTTTTCTTCTGATACTAAGCTAGAAAAAGCCGTTTCATAACTATTGAGGTACTGTATTAATTTAATTTCATGCTGTTTATGAACACTTGAGGCAGCTATTCTTTGTTTTAGCATGACAATTGCGTCATGAGTTTTTACAATGAAATTTGGGTTTCTATGTAGTAGATAATCTTTTTCACTATTTCTAATCTCTAATATCAAGGCTTCAGCATTAGGAATAAAGACCTGATTTATGGCTCCTTCCATGTCATGCGCTAATTTTCGAATATTTTCATATTCTTGAACTGCAGTATTACCTTTACTAGCAAGATATGATTTAAAAGTTAATTCATATTGCTTTAATGCCTTCTGCTGCTCTTTTTTAGACTGCTCCTGCACGGGACTCACTAAAAGCAAGTTTTGATAGTTAACGATAGTACTTAATAAACTTTGTTTATATTTTTCATCTTTGGTTCTTACAAAGTCCTTTTCCCAACGGCGCATTAATAAGTATTCTTGAAAAAGCTCTGCGATATTATGGCCGTCTAATGTTTTAGCTAATAATGATGCTTGTTCATGAAAATGCCCTTGAATACCTGAATTTTGATTTAAGCCCATTACTTGTTTGCTGGTAACCAGCTTATTAAAATTATCAATATAACCATCAGCATTACGCCGTAATAATTCGACTGAGTTTATGACCTCAGGGCGATCTGCTTGCCATGCTAATTTATAAAGAGAATCGATTGCATAATAAAGTTTGAGCGCTTCATCTTCATGTTTTGATACATAAGACATGTCATCACGCAAAATAAAATCTTTTTCTCTACGCCTTAATTCTAATAATGAAATATGAATTTTGGATACTTGATCTGTGATCGCAAAATCTTTATTGATCAAATTTTGATAGCTTTTTTGTGTAAAGGTCGTCGTGGAGTTATCAAATAAAATGATCCCCAAAAGCATAAAAATTAAAATTCCAAAGCCCACTCCCAGCTTTTTACCAATGGCAGCATTACTAAGTAGCATATATTTCCTTTAATCTAAAATTAAACAAGCACTCATTAAGAGTAGTTTATTTTTACAGCTTGAAGGATTGATTATTAGCTGTTTTTACTTTTTAAAATACAAAGTCCAATATTTATTTAGCTAACTAAATCAGAGTGAATATTCATTTTAAAGAGACATTTTATAGACACCTAATTATCTATTATCAAAGCTATTATAAAAGATGACTTATTTGGTTTTAGATGAATAAATATTATTTTGGTGGCTTACTTCTTTTTGTACCGTTTTCATCAGTAGCGATGTTTAACCTTATAGAGGAATATGATCTAAAAACTCAGATTGACACTGACCATGTAACTATTACTTATGCAGGTTGGACTTATCATTTAAGTAGCAGAAACAGAAATCAAGATAATTATATTTGGGGAATAAAATATAAAGGATATGAAGTATCTACTATGATAAACAGCTTTGATAATCGCTCTTACGTTTTGTCATATCATAAACAATGGCATTATAATGATTGGATTGATGTCGGTTATAGACTTGGGGGGATCACTGGCTATACAAAAGAAGAAAATAGCGTTCAACTTTTTGGCATAACCCCGCTTATATCTCCAACAATTAATTTTCACTACAAAAGTTTTGGTATAGAAACTGCTATTCAAACTGATGTGTTTATTTTTTCTCTTAATTATACATTTTAAATAAAAAAAGGCGTATATCTGATACGCCTTCATATATTATTCATAAAAATAATTTATATTTTACAACCAGGTTTTAAACCTGATTGTGATGCAGCATTTTTGAATTTCATTGCATCTGGCATTCTTGCTCTAAGTTCACTGATACGACTTGTTGGTGCTGGGTGAGTAGATAAAAATTCTGGTGTAGCACCACTTCCTGCCTTTGCCATATTTTGCCATAAAGTCACTGACTCTTTTGGATTAAATCCCGCTTTAGCCATTAAATCTAAACCTACATTATCGGCTTCAGTTTCATGTGTTCTGCTAAATGGTAAAACAACGCCATATTGTGCGCCTACACCTAAAGCTGACATGATTTGAGCTTGATATTTTACATTTTGAGTTTGTAAAACAGCGTTTGTTGCCTGCATACCGTATTGTAGTAAGTTACCTTGTGATGCACGCTCATTTGAATGCTCAGCAATCACATGCCCTACTTCATGGCCTAATACAGTTGCTAATTGATCTTGGTTTGTCGCTATTTTCAATAAACCTGTATGAACACCTATTTTACCACCAGGTAGTGCAAATGCATTTGCGGAATCATCTTCAAATACAACGACTTCCCACTGTTGAGCCGCATATTTTTTTGGTAATACAGAAATGACATTATCAGCAACACACTGCACATAACGGTTTACTTTTTTATCTGAGTTAATAGGCTTTTGATCTTTTAACTGATTAAAGCTTTGTACACCCATAGTATTCATTTCACTATCTGAATATAAAGCAATTTGTGTTCTGCCAGTCGGCGATGTTTTACATCCTGCTAGCGCTGTTAATGTCACTAGCGCAATAACTGTTTTTTTCATCAAATAATTCCATCATTAAACCAATTCTGCTGCTATTTTAAATCAGTTTAAAGATTCGGTATATACTGTATTGAAAAAACACACATATACCCAAACTGCCTCACGATGCAGAAATGGTTACTCCCTTTAAAAAGTTAGAACGTAGAGAGTTAAGTTCCTGTGAAAGGCCTAAAAGGTTGGTTTAAAATCGATTTATTCAGCGTTATTGATTTTGATAAGGGAACGATTATTCACTACAACCAATGCCTTGTCTAAATCGTTTTTAATTCCAACTGAAACTCGCATCTTGAAGTAGCTTAGTTATAAATACAATTAAAAACTAATTTTATCTACTATCTTTAAATATCGAAGAGTATGATACGCGATCTCAACTTTCTTTCTCAGTAAGAAGCTCAAATGAATGATGTTTTTAATAAGCGAATATTACTACCTTTATTCGCAAGCATAGTTGCAATTACGCCACTGGCGATTGATATGTATTTACCTGCAATGCTAATCATGAGCCAAGATTTAAATACACCTATCAGTAATATTCAAATGTCTTTAAGTATTTATTTAGCGGGTTATGCCTTAGGAATGTTATTTTTCGGCCCGCTAGCCGATCAATTTGGTAGACGAAAACTTGCAGTGATTGGGTTAAGCGGATTTTGCATTAGCTCTTTGGTATTAGCCTTAACGCGACAAATAGAAGTGTTTTTTATTTTTAGAGCCATACAAGCATTTACCGGCGCTGCGGCAACCGTTGTTGTTCCTGGCGTTATTCGCTACATATATCAAAAAGATACCGCTAAAGGCATGTCTTATGTCTCAATGATCATGATGATTGCCCCATTAATAGCACCCACAATAGGCAGTGTTTTAATGGGTTACTGGCATTGGTCGAGTATCTTTATTGTTTTAGCACTCTATAGCCTAATAATCTTATTATTAGTCACAAAATTTTTTATTGAAATTCCGATTTCTAAATCCGATAAAAAAGGTATTCGTCTTTTCCTTGATAGCTACTCAGCTGTATTTAGTAATAAAAAAGCGCGTTTAGATATTACCACTTCAGTATTGGCTTCATTTGCTTTCTTTTGTTTTTTAACGTCAGCACCGTTTATATATTTAGATTATTTTCAAGTATCAGAAAGTCGCTTCGGTTTTTTATTTGCCTTTAATGTTCTTGCACTTATGCTTGGTAACTTCTTAAATACTCGGCTAGTGCCCAAGGTGGGTTCTCGTAAAATGTTACATGCAGGATTATTACTAGCGGTGATATCAGCAAGCCTATTATTTACAACCAGTATTTTAGATTCTGGCCTTTATTATACTATTACAGTACTTGCACCATTGATGATGAGCTTAGGCATTATGGCAAGTAATTCAGATGCGCTAGTATTATTACGATTCGAAGAGAAATCAGGCACAGCAACGGCCGTGATTGGCACATTGCGATTTGGAATTGGTGCCTTAGCAGGGCCTTTACTTGCACTATTTTGGGTTAAAAATACTTTGCCATTTTCATCTTTGATGTTAACAGCTGTAATATTAATTGTATTATGCCAACTTAAAATAAGGCTCAATGAGCAGCGAGATTTATCAAAAGAATAACTAAGTATTAAAAAAGGGTCTAACTTTATAAAGTTAAACCCTTTTTTAGTTTTTAAACAGCTAAAGTATTATTCAGCTGCTTTAGAAACCATAACCATAGCTGGACGTAATAAACGACCGCTTAAAGTATAACCTTTTTGCATTACTGCAATAACGGTATTTGGTGCGACATCAGCACTTGGTTGCATTGACATTGCTTGATGGAATTCAGGGTTAAATGTTTCACCTTGTGGATCTACTACTTCAACACCAAACTTTTTAACTGCATCAACAAAGCTTTTAGAGGTCATATCAATGCCTTCGATTAATGGCTTTAATGCTTCGTTTTCTTTATCTGCAAATTCAATCGCGCGGTCTAAGTTATCAACTACTGGCAATAACTCATTTACGAATTTTTCAAGTGCAAATTTATGTGCTTTTTCAATATCTAATGCTGCACGGCGACGTGCATTATCAACATCAGCAGCTGCACGTACTACGCTATCTTTTTGATTAGCGATAGTTTCAGTTTGATTAGCAATCGTTTGCTTTGCTTCTTCTAACTCAGCATATAAAGCTGCAATCTCTGCTTCAGGGCTTTGCTCTAAAGAAGCTTCTTGCTCAGTAGTTTCAACTTGTTCTAATACTACTTCTTCAGTGTTTTCTACTTCAGGTGAAGTCTGGTTTGACTGCTCAGACATTAATGTTCTCCGATTGTAATTCTATTGTGCATAATTTGCATTTGGCAAAATTTATAATACTAAGATGGGGATTGAAAATATAGTTTCAAGTATAATTTAAAAATTATTTTAAGCGTTAACAGCTATCTCATCAAATATGGCAAATTCATTTATAATTGCTTCAATTTCAGCAGAGCTTTCACACATAATTGTAAAGCGACTTTGATAATATTGCTGTGAAAAATAAGGAATACTGATTAAAAATAACCCATCAAAACCCGAATAAGGCAAGTCATCCCCACAAATAATTGATATACCTTGTTTTAACGCTAACTTATCTTCGACATAATTTAATAATGGAGAGCCAATTAAAGGCTGCTCAGATTGCTTTATATGATTGAATAAATAACTATCCCCTACAACAATGCAATCTTCATCCCCTAATTTCTCGGCTAATGCACGGGTCCACTGAGCCAAAGAACCATGACAAAACATAGGCGCTGTATTTGCCATTGCTTGCATTCTTTTTAATCCTTCGGCGAGTGTTTGTTGCCCAAATACCATGTTTAACCATGAATTAAATTGAATTCTAATCTCTTCATTAGCTTCCAGTGGTTTTGTTATTTTTATATTTTGGCTTTGACCTTGTCTATCTATTAATAAAATCAGCCAGTGGGTTTTATCAAAGTCTAATACTTCAACACGAAATACAGTTTGTGAAATTTTTTGCGGTAAACCGGCAAAAACACACACTTGATATTTTTGGCTGATCAAATGAGAAAACTCAATTAATGTTTCTTGATTTGGCTGCCAAAAAGTCGCAACTTCAGATAACGAAAAAAATTCATCAAACCAATATTGATACCCTTTTTTGGTTGGTATACGACCAGCAGAGGTATGAGGTGAATAAATATAACCAAGCTTCTCTAAGCGCGCCATAGCGTTTCTGACTGTAGCAGAACACATAGACATGCCTTTTTGCTTGACTATTCTTGATGAGGCAATCGCTGTTCCTTCACCATCACAGTAAAGACTCATTATTGCTGTAAATATTTGTTGATCACGGGCACTTAACTTCATACTCAAAGATATGGGGCAAGAACATTTGATTTCAAGAGGTGTTTTTAACTTAACGTTTCTATATACTTAAAACTCAGTTATATACCCAATAATTTGTAGATGAATTATGAAACAAAAATTTAAAAAAATAGGCTTAATTGGTAAACCTAACCATGATGGCGCTAATTCTACTTTACAAAGCCTGCATTCTTTCCTTTTAGCCTTAGGCTGTGAAGTACTAATAGAAAAAAGAGCGGGTCAACAAATGCCAATCGAAGATAAAAAATTGGTTGATGTTGTAGAGATTGGTAAATTATGTGATCTGGCGATAGTTGTGGGTGGTGATGGTAATATGCTGGGTGCAGCAAGAGTACTATCTCGCTTTGATATTGCCGTGATTGGTGTAAATAGAGGTAACTTAGGGTTTTTAACTGACTTAAACCCCGAATCTTTTCAAGGTGCATTAGAGCAAGTTATCAGCGGCGAATATCGTGAAGAAAATCGTTTTTTATTAGAAGTAGAAGTTTACCGACATGAAAAATTAAAAAGTTCAAACTCGGCTGTAAACGAAGCGGTGTTGCATGCTGATAAAGTGGCACATATGATAGAGTTTGAAGCTTTTATTAATAATGACTTTGTATTTTCACAACGCTCTGATGGCTTAATTATATCGACTCCTACAGGCTCTACAGCCTACTCTCTTTCAGGAGGTGGTCCAATTTTAACGCCTGACATAAATGCGATGGCGTTAGTGCCCATGTTCCCACATACGCTATCAAGCAGACCTTTAGTAGTAGATGCCCAAAGTGAAATACGTTTAAAATTAAGTTTAAACAATGACGATAATTTACAAGTCAGTTGTGACAGTCATATTGTACTTGCTGTTATGCCAGGTGATGAGATTGTCATTAAAAAAGGAGACTCTCCACTGAGATTAGTACACCCAAAAGATTATTCTTATTATAATGTACTAAGAAAAAAACTAAATTGGGGTAACCCTTTGTATTAACGTATTTAATTTATAGGGAAGGATATTTCCCTCTTATTACTTTTATTCGGAATTTTTATGACTTATATCGTTTTTTTCACCATTGTTTTACTTATCGTACTACTTGGTGTTTTTCTATCAATTGAAAGCTCAAAAAAGAAAGCTGAGCAATTAAAAAAACAAATTTTTACTGATAGACAAAATCAAGCGAATACACATTTTAAAGAGCAAATCTCACAATATGTTGAAGCTAAAATTTTAAGGCCTAAGCATAGTCAAAACTTAAACGCAGTAGCAAGTAACTTCTTTGTTGTGCAGGCGCATAATGAAGATAACCTAACGGTATTAGAAGCCACTTTAGAGAATCTAACGTCTAGCTTAAATACTGAACTTGCAAAAACAAACATCACAGGTGATAAAGAGACTATTGCTAATAACATTCTGACTTTTATCAATGAACTACCACGAAGTGCAAGAGATTATAATAATACGTTTTATACTCAAATTTTACCGGCTTTAATTGTTTCGCTGCAAACACCGGATCTCTCATTTGAAGAAACTGCTGAGGATGATGAACAAGTAGAAGAAACAGCAGATAAAGAATAAATTTTTGCTTATAGCGCTAAATTAATAAAACAAAAAAGGTTTGATATAATTATCAAACCTTTTTTATTGGATAACAACTTTATTAGAGTTTTAGACTTCTAAGTAGTCCATGATACCTTCAGCTGCATTTCTACCTTCAAATATCGCTGTTACTACTAAGTCAGAACCACGAACAGCATCACCACCAGCAAATATTTTAGGGTTGGTAGTTTGATGCGTGAATACCGCATCTTCTGGCGCTTTTATTCTGCCCCATTGATCCAATTCTACACCTAATGGTTCTAACCAAGGCATTGCATGTGGTTGAAAACCAAAGGCCATGATCACAGCATCAGCTTCTAGCGTGTGCTCAGAACCTGGTACAGCTTCAGCACGACGACGTCCTTTATCATCTGGTTCACCAAGTTGTGTTTTAACCATTTTAATGCCAGATACTTTTCCTTCAGCGTTGAGTTCAATCCCTAAAGGTTGAAGATTAAACATAAAGTTTACACCTTCTTCTTGTGCATTTTTTACTTCACGCTTGGAACCAGGCATATTCTCTTGATCACGACGATAAGCACAAATCACTTCAGTTGCCTCTTGACGAATCGATGTTCTAACACAATCCATCGCGGTATCACCACCACCTAAAACAACGACCTTTTTACCTGCCATATCGACATATTCGTCGGCTGTTTTTTCGTATCCCATAACACGATTAGTATTTGAGATTAAAAATGGCAGGGCATCATATACACCTGGCGCATCTTCATTTTCTAGACCCGCACGCATATTTTTATAAGTACCTACGCCTAAGAAAACTGCGTCATGCTCTTGCTCTAATTGACTCATGGTGATGTCTTGGCCAACTTCTACGCCTAATCGAAACTCAACACCCATTTCTTCAAATATTTCTCGACGCTTTTGCATCACACTTTTTTCTAGTTTAAAAGATGGAATACCGAACGTTAATAACCCACCAATTTCAGGGTGGCGATCATAAACAACAGGCTTTACACCATTTCGAATTAAAATATCCGCACATGCTAAGCCTGCAGGACCAGCACCAATGACAGCCACTTTTTTATCACAAAAAACTACATGTGACATATCAGGCTTCCAACCCATTTCCAGCGCAGTATCAGTAATATATTTTTCGATATTACCTATGGTAACCGCGCCAAAATCTTCATCTATGGTACATGAGCCTTCACATAACCTGTCTTGTGGACATACACGACCACATACTTCAGGCAGACTATTTGTACGGTGAGATAAATCAGCAGCTTCTAAAACACGACCGCTTTTAATAAGTTTTAACCATTGTGGAATATAGTTATGAACCGGACATTTCCATTCGCAATAAGGATTTCCGCAATCTAAACAACGGTCGGCTTGTGAATCCACTTGTTTTTTTGAAAATGGTTCATAAATTTCTACAAATTTCTTTTTTCGTGTTGATATCGGCTTTTTACGCGGATCAACTCGTTGCACATCTATAAATTGGTAAACATTATTTGGCATCAAAATTCTCCTATTGCGCCTGAACTCTTAATTCGGCACTACTTCTTGCACGATGACCTAATAAGCTACTTACATCACTAGATTTAGGTTTTATTAAACGGAATTTTGATACGTAATTCTCAAAATCTTCTAAAATCATTTCAGCTCTACATGAACCTGTTTCATCTAAATGCTCAGCAATCAGACCACGTAAATGTTCATGGTGGATAGTTAAGCTTTCCATCTCAACTACCTCTACGAGTTCAGAGTTCATGCGTTTTTCAAAATCTTTTGCTTCATCTAACACGTATGCGAAACCACCCGTCATACCGGCACCAAAGTTAATGCCTGTCGCACCGAGTACACACACAATTCCGCCAGTCATATATTCACAACCGTTATCGCCTAAACCTTCAACTACAGCAATAACACCTGAATTACGCACGCCAAAACGCTCTCCTGCACGGCCTGCCGCTAATAATTTACCGCCAGTTGCACCATATAAACAGGTATTACCAAGAATTGTTGCTTCATGTGAATTAAATGCAGAACCAACAGGAGGTCGTACAACTAATTTCCCCCCAGTCATGCCCTTACCTACGTAATCGTTGGCATCACCTACCAAGGTCATATCTAAACCTCCGGTATTCCACACACCAAACGATTGCCCTGCAGTACCGGTTAATTCAATATGTATTGGTGCTGATGCCAGACCTTGATTTCCGTGTTTTTCAGCAATATATCCCGATAACATAGCGCCAACTGAGCGATCAGTATTACAAATAGCAGCTTTAAGCTTTATTCCTGATTTTGTATCTATTGCATCGGTCGCTTTCGCTAATAATGTTTCATTTAACTGGCCACTGTAATGAGAGATATTGTCAGCTGAATTATATAAAGTCTCACCAGATTTATTATTTGGTTTAGCAAGTAAACCAGATAAATCAACTTTACTTTGTTTAGACGTTTTACCTTCTAATGCTTCAAGTAAATCGGTTCTGCCAATTAAATCAACTAAACGTGTTATACCTAAGCTTGCCATAATTTCACGAGCTTCTTGTGCAATAAATTTAAAGTAATTCATCGCCATCTCTGGTAAACCGTGATAATGATCTTGACGTAACTTTTCATCTTGTGTTGCAACACCAGTAGCACAGTTATTTAGATGACAAATTCTTAAAAATTTACAACCAAGTGCTACCATAGGCCCTGTACCAAAACCAAAGCTTTCAGCACCTAAAATAGCCGCTTTAATAATATCTAAACCAGTTTTTAAACCACCATCAGTTTGTAAACGTATTTTATGTCTTAAACCATTTTCAACTAACGCTTGCTGTGTTTCTGCTAGGCCAAGCTCCCAAGGACTACCTGCATATTTCACTGATGTTAATGGACTTGCACCTGTGCCACCGTCATACCCTGAAATTGTGATCAGGTCGGCATAAGCTTTTGCAACACCTGTTGCGATTGTACCTACACCTGGTTCAGATACTAATTTAACCGAAATCAAAGCTTGCGGATTAACTTGTTTTAAATCAAAAATAAGTTGCGCTAAATCTTCAATTGAATATATGTCGTGATGAGGTGGAGGTGAAATTAATGTCACTCCCGGCACAGAAAATCTTAATTTAGCGATATAAGGAGTTACTTTATCACCAGGTAATTGACCGCCTTCTCCTGGTTTTGCACCTTGTGCAACTTTTATTTGTATAATATCGGCATTACGAAGGTAGTGTGCTGTTACACCAAAACGCCCTGATGCTACTTGTTTGATACGCGAATTTTTTACCGTACCATAACGCTTGATATCTTCACCGCCTTCACCTGAATTTGAACGACCGCCTAAGGTATTCATCGCAATAGCAAGTGCTTCATGGGCTTCAGGTGATAATGCGCCAATACTCATCGCGGCAGAGTCGAAGCGTTTATATAATTCAGTTGCTGGTTCTACATCATCAACAGAGATACTGTTTTCAGATGTATTAAGTTTTAATAAATCTCTAAAAGTTGTTGCTGGACGGTTATTAACTAAATCAGCATATTTGAGATAATCAGTATAATCGCCTGATCTCACAGCAGTTTGCAATGTACCCACTACATCTGGGTTATACGCATGATATTCTCCATCATGAACATATTTTAACAGACCACCATGATCTAAAGGCTTACGTTTGATCCACGCCTTACGAGATAAATTAATTAAATCTTGTTGGAAATCACTGAAATCAGCACCTTGAATACGGTTGCTTACCCCTTTAAAACATAAATCTACAATTTCATCTGCTAGGCCTACTGTTTCAAATAACATCGAGCAGCGATAACTTGCAATGGTACTTATACCCATTTTTGACATTATCTTATAGAGCCCTTTATTTATGGCATTTCTATAAGATACAAATACTTGAGCATCATCTTTATTAATAACTTTATTACGTACCATTTTTGCAAGAGATGCAAAAGCTAAGTATGGATAAATTGCAGTTGCACCAAACCCTAATAAAACAGCAAACTGGTGTGGATCACGACATGACCCCGTTTCAATAACAATATTAGTATCACAACGTAAGCTGTTATCCACTAGGCGCCTTTGCACGGCACCCACAGCCATAGCAGCAGGGATCGGTAAAGTGTCTTTGGTAATATCTCTATCTGATAAAATAATTAAAACAGTACCATTTTTAGCTAATTGCTGTGCTTCATCACAAATGCGTGCAACCGCAGACTTTAAGCCTTCACTTGGTAAGTAATTAAGATTAATTGTTGCATTGGAGTAATGCGCTTGATCTTCAGTTACTAATTGCTCAATGTCAGAACACATTAATACAGGGCTATCAAACTGTAACCTTTTGGCATGACCTGTTGTTTCATTAAATACATTTTGTTCACGACCTATACAAGTCGCAAGAGACATGACATGGTTTTCACGTAATGGGTCGATCGGTGGATTAGTTACTTGTGCAAATTTTTGACGGAAGTAATCAAATAAAGAACGCTCTTTACTTGAAAGTACAGCAAATGGCGTATCGTCACCCATAGAGCCTGTGGCTTCTTGTCCGTTTTCACCCATAATACGTAAGGCTTGATCTAATTCTTCATTAGAATAACCAAACATTTTTTGATACAGATGTAATTGTTCATCATTCCATTTACGTGCACTATCCAGTGCATTATCCATTTTTTCAAATGGCACTAAGCGTTTTACATTTTTTTCTAGCCAGTCTTTATATGGATGACGAGATTTAAGATCTTGATCAATTTCATCTGATTGCCATACTTTACCATGTAAAGTATCAATAACCAGTAATTCACCAGGCCCTACTCTGCCCTTTTCAACAACTTCATCAGGAGAATAATCCCAAATACCGACTTCTGAGGCTAATGTCATAAAACCATCTTGAGTAATAACATATCTTGCTGGACGAAGACCATTTCTATCTAAATTACACGCAGCAAAACGGCCATCTGACATCACAATACCCGCAGGTCCATCCCAAGGCTCCATATGCATAGAGTTAAAATCATAGAATGCACGTAAATCATCATCCATAGCACGGTTTTTTTGCCATGCAGGCGGTACTAACATACGCATAGCACGGAAAATATCCATGCCACCAGCTAAAAATACTTCTAGCATATTATCTAGTGACGAAGAGTCTGAACCTGATTCATTAACAAAAGGCGCTGCTGTATTTAAATCTGGCAGTAAAGGAGATGAGAATTTATATTCTCTTGCTCTTGCCCACTGACGGTTCCCTTCAATCGTATTAATTTCACCGTTATGTGCTAAATATCTAAAAGGTTGTGCCAAAGGCCAACGCGGCTGTGTATTGGTTGAAAATCTTTGGTGGAATACACAAATTGCTGATTGCATTCTCATATCAGCTAAATCCAAATAAAAATTAGGTAAGTCAGCTGGCATAACTAAGCCTTTATAGATAGTGACTAAACCAGATAAACTCGCGAAATAAAAATCTTTATCGAAATCTATGCGTTTTTCTATTCTTCTACGTGCGATGTATAAACGGCGCTCTAAATCTTTTGGTCGCCAACCTTCTGGGGCGCTAATAAAAACCTGCTCAAACCGAGGTAATTGCTCTATGGCTATCGGGCCTAAACTCGCTGTATCTGTGGGAACTTCTCGCCAACCAACAATTGATAAAGTTTCTTTTTCTAGTTCTTCATCAATAATAGCGCGAGTGCGAGTTGCAATGTGTGAATCAAGATTTAAAAAAACCATGCCTACAGCGTAATTTTTACCTAAATGCCAATCATTTTCTTGTGCTATCGCACGAAAAAAGCTGTCAGGCTTTTGTAATAATAAACCACAACCATCGCCCGTTTTACCATCTGCGGCAATACCGCCACGATGTTGCATTCTATCTAAACCAGTGATGGCTGTACGTACTAATTTATGACTTGGTTGCCCGTCAATATGAGCAATTAATCCAAATCCACAGTTATCTTTTTCGTATCTTGAGTCATATAACATGTATGTCCCCCTCCCCTTGCTATTACTAGAGTTTGAAAATGCGACGTGCTCACTTTTAAATAAAATGAACTCTAGCAGACAGTAAAATTAACCATAAAATCATTCATAGTCAAACATTTTGTGCATATATATTCATGACCATGAATATTTTTCACATCGTAAAATCGAACAATAAATTTAACAAACTCATTAAATACAGTGAAAATACCATTATAATTTTCATGACACTGGTGTCATATTGTTACTTTTGTAAATGAGATTAATTTGCAATATACGTTTACGTAAACGTAAAGAGAATAAAAAATGAATAGTTATGCATGGTAATACCAATTAACCCAATTGGTTAATTTAAGCTATATACAACATTAAAATCATTTTGAAATGCACAGAATAACCATTAATACCAAAACGAATAATTTGAAATAGATTGATTGATTGAAAATTGCTTTATAGGAGTGAGTTATTGTGAGAAAGGTTAGGAAATATAACTGAGGTATAAAAAAAGCGAGCTGAGCTCGCTTTTCCATATGAATAAAATTAATTATTCTGCAGAATCATCTTCTGTTTTATATTTTTCAGCAGTTTCTGTGATTAAAGGCTGTAATTCACCTTTTTGAAACATTTCAATTATAATGTCACAACCACCAACTAATTCACCATCAACCCATAACTGCGGGAATGTAGGCCAATCTGCATATGCTGGTAATTCAGCACGAATATCAGGATTCAGCAAGATATCAACATAAGCAAACTGTGCACCGCAAGACATTAAAGCTTGTGATGCTTGAGATGAAAAGCCACAGTTTGGTAATTTTGGTGAGCCTTTCATATAAAGAATAATTGGATTTTCAGAAATCTGTTGTTTAATTTTATCTATGGTTTCCATCTACAACCTCAAAACGCTTAAAATTGACTACAATAAAATGTATTTAAAATAGTACTTTATTTGTACTATTAATAAAAAAGTAACTTAATCATGAGTATATTAACATTGCTGTTTATTAAAACTTGAGTAAAATACTCAGGTATTGTAACACAAAGCATTTGTACTTAACAAAATACCATGGAGAAAAAAATGGCATTTGAACTACCGTCACTACCATATGCAATCGATGCACTTGCACCGCATATTTCACAAGAAACTTTAGAATTCCATCACGGCAAACACCATAATACTTATGTTGTTAAGCTTAACGGATTAATCGAAGGTACAGATTTCGCTAATAAAACATTAGAAGAAATCGTGTGTTCTTCAGAAGGCGGCGTATTTAACAACGCAGCACAAATCTGGAACCATACTTTCTACTGGAACTCACTTGCTCCAAATGCAGGTGGCGCACCAACGGGTGCGATTGCTGATGCAATTAATGCTAAATGGGGTTCTTTTGAAGAATTCAAAGCTGCATTAAATGATAAAGCTGTAAATAACTTTGGTTCAAGCTGGACTTGGTTAGTTAAACTTGCTGACGGTTCTCTTGATATCGTAAATACTTCAAATGCTGCAACACCATTAACTGAAGATGGCGTAACACCTATCCTGACTGTAGATTTATGGGAACATGCTTATTACATCGATTACCGTAATGTGCGCCCTAACTACTTAAATGGCTTTTGGGCATTAGTTAATTGGGAATTCGCAAATAAAAACTTTGCTTAATTTCAATTGTTATAGATATAAAGGCACTCTTTGAGTGTCTTTTTTTATGCTTGCTAAAAAATCATTCAATTAATGAAGTGCCATCCTTTATTGCAAAAACATCAACAATTACAGTTCTATAGTAAAATTATTCTTTAAAAATCTTCACTTTATTTCATAACACCGACTACGCTTAAAGTAGAGCTATTCATTTTAAAAGTGTTTTGTAATAATGATTGGAGGTCCATATGACAATATTTGATCACTACCAGGCCAGATATGAAGCGGCCAAAGAAGAAGAATATACTATCTCTGAGTTTTTAGAGATTTGCCGAAATGATAAATCCGCATATGCCAGTGCCTCAGAACGATTATTAATGGCCATAGGCGACCCAGAAATGGTTGATACATCTCAGGATCCAACTTTAAGTAGGATTTTTTCAAATCGTGTTGTTGCGCGTTACCCTGCCTTTAGCGAATTTTATGGTATGGAAGATGCCATTGAGCAAATAGTCTCTTACTTAAAGCATGCAGCACAAGGCTTAGAAGAGTGCAAACAAGTACTGTATTTATTAGGACCCGTTGGTGGCGGTAAGTCTTCATTAGCTGAAAAGTTAAAGTTTTTAATGCAAAAAATGCCAATTTATTGCATTAAGGGATCGCCTGTAAATGATCATCCTTTATCTTTATTTGATGCGCTAGAAGATGGTGAATTATTAGAAAAAGAATACGGTATAAATCAGAGATATTTAAAAACAATTATCTCTCCATGGGCAGCAAAACGACTACACGAATATAATGGTGATATTAGCCAGTTTAAAGTAGTTAAGCGCTACCCTTCTATTTTAGATCAAACTGCAATCGCAAAAACAGAGCCAGGTGATGAGAACAATCAAGATATCAGTGCATTAGTTGGTAAAGTTGATATTAGACAACTAGAACATTTTGCTCAAAATGATCCAGATGCCTATGCCTATTCAGGTGCTTTATGTAGAGCAAACCAAGGTTTAATGGAGTTTGTTGAAATGTTTAAAGCACCTATCAAAGTGCTACATCCATTATTAACAGCAACACAGGAAGGTAACTATAATGGTACAGAAGGTCTATCTGCTCTGCCATTTACGGGCATTATTTTAGCGCATTCCAATGAATCTGAATGGCAAACCTTCAGAAATAATAAAAACAATGAAGCTTTTTTAGATCGAGTTTATATTGTTAAAGTACCTTATTGTTTGCGTGTTACCGAAGAAGTCAGAATATATGACAAATTGATAGAAAGTAGTGAATTAAAAACCTCTCAATGTGCACCTGGCACTTTAGAAACCTTAGCTCAATTTAGTGTACTTTCACGGTTAAAAGAACCAGAAAACTCTAGCATTTACTCTAAAATGCGCGTTTATGATGGTGAAACTCTAAAAGATACCGATCCAAAAGCTAAGTCTTATCAGGAATATAAAGATTACGCAGGTGTTGATGAAGGCATGAATGGCTTATCTACGCGTTTTGCTTTTAAAATATTATCTCGCGTTTTCAATTTCGACCATACAGAAGTGGCTGCAAATCCAGTACATTTATTTTATGTACTGGAGCAACAAATCGAAAGAGAACAATTTGCACAGGATATCCAAGAACATTATCTTGAGTTTCTAAAAGGCTTCTTAATTCCAAAATATGTTGAGTTTATCGGTAAAGAAATTCAAACAGCTTATTTAGAATCTTATTCTGAATACGGCCAAAATATTTTTGACCGCTATGTCACTTATGCAGATTTTTGGATTCAAGATCAAGAATATCGCGATCCTGATACAGGGCAACTTTTTGACAGAGCGGCTTTAAATGCTGAGCTTGAAAAAATCGAAAAGCCCGCAGGTATTTCAAATCCAAAAGATTTCAGAAATGAGATTGTTAATTTTGTACTGCGTGCAAAAGCACACAATAATGGCAAAAATCCAACTTGGACTAGCTACGAGAAACTGAGAACAGTTATTGAGAAGAAAATGTTCTCAAATACCGAAGATTTATTACCTGTTATTTCATTTAATGCCAAAACATCAGGTGACGATCAGAAAAAACATGAAGATTTTGTCAATCGTATGGTTGAGAAAGGCTATACCCAAAAGCAAGTTCGACTATTATCTGAATGGTATTTACGCGTGCGTAAATCGCAGTAACATTAGATTAAAAGAGGGAAATATATGGCCCACTTTATAGACCGCCGATTAAATGGCAAAAATAAAAGCACGGTGAATAGACAAAGGTTTATTCGCCGCTATAAACAACAAATTAAAAAAGCAGTATCAGATGCGATTAATAAACGTAGTGTTACGGATATAGATCAAGGTGAAAGTGTTTCTATTCCAAGTAAAGATATTGGAGAGCCCACTTTCCATCAAGGTAAAGGCGGTGTTAGAAATACAGTTCACCCTGGCAATGATCAGTTTACCAAAGGAGACAAAATAAAACGCCCACAAGGTGGGCAAGGTGGTGGCGCAGGAGAAGGTGAAGCCAGTGATAAGGGTGAAGGCGAAGATGAGTTTGTATTTTCAATTTCTAAAGATGAATATTTAGATTTATTGTTTGAGGATTTAGAACTTCCTAATTTACAAAAAACACAATTAGATAAATTAATGGAGATGGAAACCCACAGAGCCGGTTTTTGCTCTGATGGCGTCCCCACTAATATTGATATTGTCAGATCTCTGCAAGGTTCTTTAGCACGCAGAATTGCAATGTCTGCAGCTAAAAAAAGACAATTGAGAGAAGCACAAGCTGCTTTAATTGAACTTGAAAAAAGCAAAACACCTGACGACTCCGCAATAAAACTGTTGATTAAAGAAATTGAAGAGTTAAAAGCTAAAATTTCTAAAGTACCTTTTATTGATTCATTTGATTTAAGATTCAGAAATTATGAACAAAGACCAAAACCAACCAGTAAAGCGGTGATGTTTTGTTTGATGGATGTATCTGGTTCTATGGATCAAGCAACCAAAGAAATGGCGAAAAGGTTTTATATCCTACTTTATATGTTTTTAACACGCACTTATAAAGATATTGAAGTTGTTTATATTCGCCATCATACCCAAGCAAAAGAGGTAGATGAACAAGAATTTTTCTATTCCCAAGAAACAGGCGGAACCATAGTTTCAAGTGCTTTAAAATTGATGGATGAAATCGTTGAAAAAAGGTATGACCCAACTCAATGGAACATTTATGCAGCTCAAGCATCAGATGGCGATAATTGGGCTGATGACTCACCTAACTGTACAGAGTTGCTATTAAATAATATTTTACCAAAAGTTAGATATTATTCTTATATAGAGATCACCAATAGAGCACACCAAAGCTTATGGCGTGAATACGAAAAAATAACACAGGCATATGATAATTTTGCAATTCAACATATACGTTCAGTTGAAGATATTTATCCTATTTTTAGAGAACTATTTAAGAAAAACAGCCAAAAAGCTTAAGTAATAAATCGTTTAAGGAGGACTATATGCTAACAAAAAGTAAAAATATAAGACCTTTATTTGAATACGTTCGATTTAATCATTCATTAAATTTAACTAGCTTGTTTTAAAGGAGATCAATATGACTCAACAAATAAACATTGATCAGCCAGTTAAAAAGCCAAAACAGAAAAATCAAAAGCACTGTGAAAAAACGGATGCGTTAAGTGATGGTCCTGATTGGACCTTTGATCTACTTGAACAATATCAAACAGAAATTGCACGAGTAGCTGCGCATTACAGACTAGATACTTACCCAAACCAAATTGAAGTGATAGCCGCAGAGCAAATGATGGATGCTTATTCAAGCATAGGTATGCCCATTGGTTATAGCCACTGGTCTTATGGCAAAAAGTTTATTCAAACAGAGCAAAGTTACAAGCGTGGCCAAATGGGCTTGGCATACGAAATAGTGATTAATTCTGAGCCTTGCATTTCATACTTAATGGAAGAAAACACGCTGCCAATGCAAGCACTTGTCATTGCCCATGCGTGTTATGGTCATAATTCATTTTTTAAAAATAATTATTTGTTTAAAACCTGGACAGATGCAAGTTCTATCATTGATTACTTAGTATTTGCTAAAAACTATATTGCAGATTGCGAGCTAAAACATGGTTTAGTACAAGTTGAGTCGTTACTTGATTCTTGCCACGCGTTAATGAATTATGGCGTTGATCGTTATAAACGTCCGCAATCAATCTCTTTATTTGAAGAACAGAAACGACAAGAGGAACGTGAAACTTATTTACAGTCTCAAGTAAATGAACTGTGGAAAACAATTCCGCAGCAACAGTTTGAAGAAAAACAGGATATTGCGCACTTCCCCTCAGAGCCACAAGAGAATATTCTTTATTTTATTGAAAAGCATGCGCCTTTATTACAACCTTGGCAAAGAGAAATTATTCGAATTGTTAGAAAAATATCACAATATTTTTATCCTCAAAAACAAACTCAAGTTATGAATGAGGGCTGGGCAACTTTTTGGCATTACACTATAACTAATCATCTGTATGATGAAGGGAAAGTCACTGATGCATTTATGTTAGAGATTTTACAAAGTCATACAAATGTTGTTTATCAACCTCCCTACAACAGTCAGTATTATTCTGGGATCAACCCTTACGCACTTGGGTTTAATATGATGGTAGATATTAGACGTATATGTGAAAACCCTACTGAAGAAGACAAAGCGTGGTTTCCTGAGATTGCAGGGAGTGATTGGTTAGAGACGCTTCATTTTGCGATGAAGAATTTTAAGGACGAAAGTTTTATTAGCCAATACCTTTCACCCAAACTTATAAGAGATTTTAAATTATTTTCAATTTTAGATGATGAAAAGCAAAATCATTTAAATGTTAGCGCTATCCATAATCAACAAGGCTATCTTGATATTCGACAAGCATTATCAGAACAATACAATCTCAGTAATTTAGAACCAAATATTCAAGTTTTTGATGTTAATCTAAAAGGAGACCGAGCATTAACATTACGTTATATCCCTCATAATGATATCCCGTTAGGGGATTCTAAAGATGAAGTTATTAAGCATTTACATCAACTGTGGGGGTTTAAAGTTAAACTTGAAACAGCTTCTGTCACAGGCTCTGTCACGACTATTGCTCAGTGCCCTACACCTGAAGAAGAAAAAACCGCTATTTAGTAAAAAATAAAGCCCCAGTTTTAAATTGGGGCTTTTATCAGAAAATTACAATTTCTTATCTATTTATTGGAATTGATATTATTGTGCCGCCTTATCAGACTCATGTTTATATACAGTTACCTGATTACGACCATTCTCTTTTGAATGATATAGTGCATTATCAGCTGCAACTATCCAATCTTCATGTTTAGTAAAGTGACTTTCAAGCTTAGCAATACCTAAGCTTATCTTTATTTTGATTTCACATTCTTCATAAATAATTGTCGAACTTTCAATTATCTTTCTTAAGCGCTCAGCAAAAATCATCGCTCCTTCAATATCGGTATCAACTAAAGTGACTGCAAACTCTTCACCACCATATCGACCTGCGACATCAGATTCACGTAGCGTTTTTTTCAAAACATCTGCAATATGACGAATTGCAGCATCGCCGCCTGCATGACCAAAGTTATCGTTAACATGTTTAAAATGATCAATATCAAACATTAATAAGCAACTTTCATTATTATTGCGATTAATTCGTTTGAATTCTTTATGAAGAGATTCTTCCCAAAAACCACGATTATATAAACTCGTAAGCCTATCTATTCTACTTAACTCAGCTAACTTTTGGTTCGCAAGCTCTAGTTCTATTTTATTAACCGCTTCATCTGTCACATCATATAAAATAATACATAAATGCCCCACTTCTCCTAAGGTATTTGTCAAAGGAATAAAAGTCGCATTTTGGTACATATGATCAGCTTTACCTGTGATCGGGCGGTAGTTTTTAAATTTAAAGATATAAGGTTGTTGTTCCCATATGGTAAAAGAGCGATTTTTTAAAACAAATACAGCTTCCGATTTACTGCGGAACCATTTTTCATCAATACTGGGAAACAAATCAAATACATCTTTATCTTTTACAGCGCTTGGTAACAAGCCAGAATGGTTTTCCATAAAACCATTCCATACACATATATTATATTTACGATCTAATACCACCAAGCCAACGTCTATGGTATTAAACATATCCATCATCCAGTGAATTTCATTCATTTCAAAGTCAGCAGCTGGCATATTACAAATCTTCTAGTTTAAGGTTAAAACATATCCATCATGTATCTGCTGAATTTCATTCATCTCAAAGTCAGCAGCTGGCATATTACAAATCTTCTAGTTTAAGGTTAAAACATATCCATCACGTACCTATTGAGTTTTACTAATCCAAAAGTCATCAGCAGGCATATTACAAATCTTCTAGTTTAAGGTTAAAACATATCCATCATGTATCTGCTGAATTTCATTCATCTCAAAGTCAGCAGCTGGCATATTACAAATTTTCTAGTTTAAGGTTAAAACATATCCATCACGTACCTATTGAGTTTTACTAATCCAAAAGTCATCAGCAGGCATATTACAAATCTTATTAATTATAGTTAATCATCTAATAGATATTGCACTTTATATTTTAGTGTTTTTAATGAATCTTCAGTAAACAATAACATTAAATCAAAATTAACATCATGATTTTCAATACCATAACTAATTTCTATTGCTAATGTACGTTGCCATCTTGATTTATTTGTTTTTACTAACTTGGCAACATCACAATGTTGGCCCATCACAACTGGGTGACCTTGACTAAAAGGCATATCGAGTTGTTTTGATAATCCAGACAAAACAGAACCTATTAATATATTTGCAATGTCCATTAATAGCTCAAGTTCTACTTTTTCGTTAACTTCACCTTCGTAATTCATCAAAGATGCAATTTCTTTAAAACTTGAGTCATTAAGTAAAATTAATGCTTCACCCGATACCCCACCGCCGATAAAGCCTTGACAAACACCTGATGTACTTGCATTGGCATCTATAGATTGCAGTGCCATGTTCAGTTCGCTGACTTCTAATACATTTACATTAGGAATTGGAAGCTTTACAAAAACATTTAATAAACGCGCTAGTAAGTCTCCAGCTTGCCCCATAGCAACATTAGTCAGCTCCTGATAAATATCTCTGATTTCAGGTTCAATTTGCTCCCCAAGTTTATGGGCTAAACGCTCTCTAATCGCTTTATCTTTAATGCCATGCTTTTCAATTATTTCATCTAGTTTTTCAGGTGAACATGGTTTTTTTATAAAATCTATGGCGCCCAATTCAATTACACGGGCATGCGCTGTCGGTTGAATATCACCAGATACTACAACGGTCAATACTTCTAACCCTTGCTCTTGAATGGCCTGTAACACTTCATAACCGTCCATTTGCGGCATGTTTAGGTCAAGAAACAAAATTTCGGGCTTTATTGCACGTATTTGTTCTATACAGTGTAACCCATGTTCTGCATATTCGATCTGTATATCCCAATCATCAGGTAAAGAACGTGCCAACTGACGACGAGCTAACCTTGAATCATCACATATTAAAATAGGAGTGGCCATACACATTCTCTTCTTAATTTATAATAGTAATTTTAGAAGATATTCAGCTAAAGTTACATTTTTTATAATTCTAAACTTAGCATAACAGAAATGTAAATTCGATTTAATATTAAACTGTAAAATTAATAAGTTAACTAATGACAATTCTGTAACTATATAATAATTTATTTTATATCTTAAAAAATTAATTTAGAATCAACGCAAAAATATACACTCTATATCAATTCATAGGAATATTATGTTACGTAACTTGCTATTTTTAGCCTTTTTATCTGCCAGTTTTTGCACTTGGTCAACATCAAACATTAATACACTCGATGCAGGTAAGGTAACTGCTGGCGATAAACCAATTGTTTTATTAGGTAGCCCAGTTTCTCTAGGACAGCAAGCGCCTAACTTCAAAGTAGTTGATGACAAATTCAGCCCTATTTCATTAGATAATTTTACAGATAAAAATATCTTAATTAGCGTAGTGCCAAGCTTAGATACTGGGGTTTGTAGTTTACAAACAAAATTTTTTAATGAAAAACTTGCTATTGAACACCCTAATTTAGTGATGTTAACCATTAGCGCTGATTTACCGTTTGCTCAAAAACGTTTTTGCACAGCAGAGAATATAGATAAAGTGATTACATTATCTGATTCTGTTTGGCATGATTTTGGACAAAATTACGGTTTGATGATCCAAGATATGGGATTACTGACAAGAGCTGTATTTTTATTAAATAAACAGCATAAGATAGTTTATAAGCAGCTGGTTCCTAGCTTATCTCAAGAACCTGACTATATATCAGTACAAGCTGCAGTTAAAAAACTTTAAAGGATATAGATCGTTGCGCAGTACTTCAACTGCGCAACCTTCTTAGGCTATTACCAATTGGTTAGGTTTTTAACTACAATATCTTCAAAAACATTTATGTGATCGGCCCTATTATTTAAAGCTGGAATATAATCAAAACCACTACCACCCGCTTCAATAAAAATTTCTTTATTTTCAATTGAAATTTCTTCTAAGGTTTCTAAACAATCAGCAGAAAATGCAGGACAGATTAACTGCACTGATTTAACCCCTTCTTTCGGAAGCTGTTCTAACGTTTTATCAGTATAAGGTTGGAGCCATTCTTGCTTGCCAAAACGAGACTGAAAAGTCATCATCCATTCGTTATCACTTAAACCTAAAGTTTTTGCAGTCTCTTTCGCTGTATATTCACAGTGTTCAAAATAAGGGTCGCCCTTTTCGATGTTAACTTTTGGTAGTCCATGAAATGAAAAAATAAGCTTATCAGCTTTATTTTTTTGTTGCCAAAATTCTTTAATTGATTGCGCCAAGGCCGTTATATAAAGTGGGTTTTGATAGTAATCTTTCACAAAACGAATTTCAGGTAAATTTCTGACTTTAGCTAAACTTTGATTTAATTTATCAAAAACGGCTGCAGTTGTTGTGGCTGAGTATTGTGGGTATAAAGGTAATACAAGTATATTCTCTATACCTTTTGCTTTCATCAAGTCTAATTTAGCGCTGATAGACGGATTGCCATATGTCATAGCCAGTTCTATCGTTAAATCGACCTCATGCTTATCTTTTAATAAATGAGATAAAGATTCAGCTTGCTGCTCACCTATTACCCTCAAAGGAGAACCTTGCTCTGTCCATATTGAAGCATATGCTTTTGCCACCTTTTTACAGCGTAAAGGTAAAACGGCACCATTTAATATGAAATACCAAATAAAAGCAGGGATTTCCACAACTCGTGTATCTGATAAAAATGCTTTTAAATATTTTTTAACAGCTTTTGGTGTCGGTTCATCTGGCGTACCTAGATTTACCAGTAAAACACCATATTTAGAAGGATTCTTTGATAAAGATATTTTCATTATATTTCTTTTTAGTTGGATATAGCCATATTTTGAACGGCTACGGATAAGTAAAAACCCACAAAGATGTGGGTTTTTAATTTATTAGATATTAATCAATTATGCAATGATACCGATCAATCTAAAGTTGATGACTTACTAGATATTAACCTAATAACTCAGCAAGTTGTGCACTAACAGCTTCAACTGCTTGTGTACCATCAAATTTATTGTATTTTGTATTACCTGATTTAGCTTCTGCTTGGTAGTACTCTACTAATGGTTTTGTTTGATCATGGTAAATGCCAAGACGTTTACGTACAGTTTCAGCAACATCATCTTCACGGATAATTAAATCATCACCAGTTTCGTTGTCTTTACCTTCAACTGCAGGTGGGTTATATACAACATGGTATACACGACCAGAAGCTGGATGTACACGGCGTCCGCCCATACGTTCAACAATTACTTCATCAGCAACATCAAACTCGATTACGTTATCAACGTCAACGCCATTTTCTTTCATTGCATCAGCTTGAGGGATCGTACGAGGGAAACCATCTAATAAGAAGCCTTTTGTACAATCAGGCTTTGCAATGCGCTCTTTAACTAAACCTATGATGATTTCATCTGAAACTAGTTGGCCAGCATCCATTACTTTTTTAGCTGCAAGACCCATTTCAGTGCCTTCTTTGATCGCTGCAC
Organism: Pseudoalteromonas sp. C2R02; assembly: GCF_018860845.1. NCBI lineage: Bacteria > Pseudomonadati > Pseudomonadota > Gammaproteobacteria > Alteromonadales > Pseudoalteromonadaceae > Pseudoalteromonas > Pseudoalteromonas sp. C2R02. The sequence goes on from NZ_JAHKQC010000037.1 coordinate 137,668, forward strand.
GTAACATATCGCCAGTAGAGATCTGTGGAATACCATATTTATTCATTAAGAATTGAGCTTGAGTACCTTTACCTGCACCTGGTGCACCTAAAAGAATAATGCGCATATTAATTGCCTTTGTTTGAAATTAAAGTTCGAGGCGAATTCTTCCATAAGCGCAAAGTATACTCAAGAAACTTTGCAGGAAATTCGCCAAAAGTTGTAGAAATTAAAAAAGGAAGCAAGGCTTCCTTTTTTATTCATTAAATTTTAAGCAATCTTACTTGCTTAAATCTAACATTAGCTTATTTAAACGGCTAACAAACCCAGCTGGATCTTTTAAGCTGCCGCGTTCTGCCAATAATGCTTGGTCTAATAAAACTTCAGACCATTGTGCAAATTTATCTTCATCTTGCTCATCATTTAGGTGTTTCACTAATTGATGTTCAGGGTTTAGTTCAAAAACAGGCATCGCTTCTGGTGCGCCTTGGCCTACTGCTTCCATTAATTTGGCCATTTGTGAACTCATATCATTTTCATCAGCTACAACACATGCTGGAGAATCAGTTAATCTGTGAGTAAAGCGAACTTCTTTAACTTTATCACCTAATACTGTTTTAATACGTTCAGCTAAACCTTCAACTTCTTTTTCTGAGTTTTCTTGCTCTTTTTTGCTCTCTTCATCATCAAGATCACCTAAATCTAAATCACCACGCGTGATAGAAGTAAGCTGCTTAGAATCGAACTCAGTTAAATGGCTCATCATCCACTCATCAACACGATCTGACATTAATAATACTTCAATGCCTTTCTTACGGAAGATTTCTAAGTGTGGAGAACTTTTAGCTGCTGCAAAATTATCTGCTACAACATAATAAATCTTATCTTGTCCTTCTTTCATACGAGATACGTAATCTGCTAAAGAAACACTCTGAATTGATTCATTATTATCTGTTGAAGCAAAGCGTAATAGTTTAGCAATTGCATCTTTGTTTGCTGCATCTTCAGCCGGACCTTCTTTGATCACCTGACCAAACTCATTCCAGAAAACTTGATAATCTTCAGCTTTATTTTTACCCATACGCTCAAGCATTTTAAGAATACGAGAAGTACAACCTTTACGAATTGTTTGTGTTGTTTTGTTATCTTGTAATATTTCACGAGATACGTTCAGTGGTAAGTCGTTAGAATCTAATAAACCTTTAACAAAACGTAGGTAGCTAGGCATAAACTGTTCAGCATCATCCATAATGAATACACGTTGAACATATAGCTTTAAACCACTTTTATGGTCGCGATTCCATAAATCAAATGGTGCTTTTTTAGGGATGTAAAGTAGACTAGTATATTCAGATTTACCTTCTACTTTATTATGAGTCCAAGTTAGAGGCTCTTCCCAATCATGACTTACATGCTTATAAAACTCTTTATATTCAGATTCTTCAATTTCTGATTTATCTAAAGTCCAAAGTGCAGTTGCTTTATTTATTGTTTCCCACTCGGCTGGTACTGCAGCAATTTTTTCGCCATCAGGACCTTCAGACTCTGGCACCTCATCTTTAAACATTTGTACAGGGATAGAAATATGATCAGCATATTTAGTTACGATGCCACGTAGACGATTGCCATCTACAAATTCTTTTTCTTCTTCTTTTAAATGAAGTGTAATTTCAGTACCACGTGCTTCTTTTTCAATTTCAGCAAGCGTGTATTCACCTTCGCCTTTTGAATGCCATTCAACAGCTTTTTCTTCACCCGCTTTGCGCGTGCGCACTGTTACTGCATCGGCAACGATAAATGCAGAATAAAAACCAACACCAAATTGACCAATTAATTGCGAATCTTTCGCTTGGTCGCCAGATAAGTTTTCAAAAAACTCAGCTGTGCCTGATTTTGCGATAGTACCTAATGAGCTAATCACTTCATCACGGTTCATACCAATACCGTTATCTGAAATAGTTACTGTGCCCGCTTTTTCATCAGTGCTGATCGTAAGTTTTAATTCAGCGTCGCCTTGATATAAATTACCGTCAGAAAGAGCTAAGAAACGTAATTTATCTGCTGCATCAGATGCATTTGAGATAAGCTCACGTAAGAAAATTTCTTTATTAGAATATAAAGAATGGATCATTAAATTTAGGATTTGTTTTGCATCTGTTCCAAACGAATGGTTTTCTTTATTTAATTCAGCCGTCATTGAGGTTTCCATATATCTATATTAAATCATACCCAAACAATTTTACTGCTAGGCATGTGTAGTTTGTATCATTTATGAAATATATATGGGGTAGCAAAAATTAAATTCAAGAGAAAATCTCAATTTCTGTTAAAAAGTCCTAAAGCAGGCTTAGGACTTTTTAAGTTAAGTAAAAACAAATAGATTATTGATTACAAAACTCTCAAAAATGTAACTTACTTATTTTCTGTTGTATATCTTCAAACCTTAAGTTTTCACAGCAAGCAAAGCCCGATAGCTTTTTTACTTTATTTCTAGCAAATAGAGGAATACTGATCCCTGCTAAAAACCGACTATATATTCCTATAGTCAATTCATGAGCAACTTTATCACTTAAGTGATTTTTAAATTCAGTTAATGCCTTAATTAAAAAATCATCTTGTGGAAAGTCAACATTTGTTGAATATGCTAATTTTGCAACCTGGCCCCTACATACACTGCAGTGTCCGCAGTGTTCAGGTGAATTATAATCATCAAAGTACAAAGATAAATTGTGGCTTAAACATGAATTAAGTTCAAAAAATCTAACAAGTGTCGCTATTCGTTTGATTTCTTTTTGTTCTTTATCGGCAAAATAATCATAAAGATTTTGCACTATATCGCCTTCATTTAACTTATCGACATCAATATTAAACACTTCTGTAATACGTTTAGTTTCAAGTTCAATCAATCCTTGTTCTGCTAAATAGTCTAAAGCTGCAACCACTCTGCCTCTATCGCTACCATAGTTTTGATATAAAGCATCAAAATTAAGTGACCCCCATACTTTTTTAAACTGTGTATGGTTAAAGATTGCAGATAAAAATGTCGCCCTTTCTTGTGAGAATCTAGATAAGATCTGTTGCTGGTCTTGCAAATACTTATATTTAAATTCTGCAAAATAAGCGTACATAGGTTTAATAACATTCATTAGCTCTAGCTGAACTAATAATGTTTTAAGTGGCAGTTGTTTAATATTACTTGCATTAGATAAACCAGTCGTTTGTAGTTCCCACTGACCTTTATCGTTCTCATCAAGCATATTGTTGATTATAAATTTAATTGCATTTTTTTCTGGGGTATCACCAAATACAAAATTCTCAACTGTATTAAGACCATCTAAATTAGCAAGTGTAAAACACTGAGACTTGAGCCCATCTCGCCCTGCTCTACCTATTTCTTGGCAATAGTTTTCAATTGATTTAGGTAAGTCATGATGGATCACAAATCGTATGTTTGACTTATCTATCCCCATACCAAATGCAATTGTCGCAACCACCACTTGAATTTTATCTGCCATAAAATCATTTTGAATACTTTGACGTAAGTCACTATCAAAGCCTGCATGATAAGCACATGCATTGATATTATGAGACTTTAAAAATTGTGCAACTTGCTCAGCACTGTGCTGCAAAGTGACATAAACAATGCCTGAACCGGATTGACTATGAACCACATCAAGTAACATTTTATTTTTATTATCAGTAGATACAGGAATAACAGATAAATCGAGATTATCACGATAAAAACCGGTTTGAATAACATGCTCTTGTGAGATGTTAAAACGCTCAGCCATATCTTTTTTAACTTTTTTTGTTGCTGTTGCAGTCAAAAGTAACGTTAGAGGGATATTAAGTTGCTTTTTATAATCGGGCAGTTTTAAATAATCAGGCCTAAAATTGTGACCCCATTCAGAAATACAGTGTGCTTCATCAACCACTAACATAGATACATTAACTGATTGGATAAACTGCCTAAAGCGCTCATTTTTAAAACGCTCAACAGAAACCATTAAAATTTTGGTATAACCTGAACGTACATCATTCATTACTTGCTTGTTTTGCTCAGCGGTTAAAGTGGAATCAATGCTCGCCGCTTTAATACCTTTCTTAGCTAAGAATTCTAATTGGTCTTTCATTAAAGCTAATAAGGGTGAAACAACAAGTGTTAGATGTGGTAAATGAATTGCACTGAGTTGATAACACAAACTTTTGCCTGATCCAGTAGGGAAAATAGCTAATGATGATTGACCATTTAATAACTGAGTTATTGTTTGTTCCTGGCCTTGCCTAAAAGAATCAAAACCAAACCACTGCTTTAGAGATTGACTGAGATCTATGTTCATTTGTAATTTCCTATATTTATTATCAGCAGGTTAAAAGCCAAAAGTCATTATATTCTATATTTTTTACCAGTTTTTTACTTTCAAGATTAAAAAATTTTAATCTTACACTTGCTAAATTTAATTTTACTGTATAAATTACCAGTATAGTTACTGTATGGATAAACAGCATGTTAATTTCTCTCGAAATCGAAAATTTTGCAATCGTTGATAAACTGAATGCCGAGTGGGGCCCTGGAATGACAACCATTACGGGAGAAACCGGTGCTGGTAAATCAATCGCCATCGATGCTTTATCATTATGCTTAGGAGAGCGCTCTGAAGCTTCAGTTGTACGCCCTAGTTGTGAACGTGCGCAAGTAAGTGCGCAATTTGATATACATAACCTTCCTGAAGCAAAGAAATTCTTAGAAGATAATGATCTGATCAGTGATACTGAATGTTTAATACGCCGAGTAGTTAACAAAAATGGCCGAAGCAAAGGGTATATTAACGGTATTGCAGTCACTGCAAGTCAACTAAAAACAATGGGTCAATACTTAATTTCAATTCATGGCCAACATGCACATCAACTTTTAACTAAATCTGAACATCAATTACATTTATTAGATGAATATGCCGGGCACCTAGATTTACAACATAATGTAAACATTTCTTACGGTGTATACAGCAAACTAAAGAAAGAATTTAAGCAACTGAGTGACCAACACGCACAGCAGCAAGCGCAACTGCAACTACTTGAATACCAAGTTCAAGAGCTAGATGAGTTTTCCTTACAAGAAGGTGAATTTGAACAAATAGAAACTGAGCATAAAAAACTGAGTCATAGTCAAACACTAATTAGTGCATGCCAACAGCAATTATTACAACTATATGAGCAAGATGGCGCTAATGCTTTTACTTTTGTACAACAAAGTGCAAATCAATTTTCTGAACTTGCTTCTATTGATAAAGCATTGTCACCTATTAGTGAATTATTAATAGAGGCAAGTATTCAAATAGAAGAAGCTGCAACAGAAATTAGACATTATCAAGATAATACTGATTGCGATCCGAGTCGTTTTATTGAAGTAGAAGAACGTATGAGCCAAGCTTTAAATTTGGCAAGAAAACACCATACTAAACCTGAGAACTTATACCAACTGCACCAAGATTTAGTGGCAAAACTTAATAATATTAGTTCTAATAATGCCAGAATTGAAGAACTCGAAGACTTAATTTCAGATGCTTTGGCTGATTATCAATTACAAACTAAACTACTGAGTGATAGTCGTTCAGTAGCAGCGCAAACACTGAATAAATTGATAAGCTCAAGCATGCATCAACTCTCTATGGAACATGGTTGTTTTAAAATAGATTTGCACTATCAAAGTGACTTAACACCTAATAAATTCGGATCTGATAGCATAGAGTTTTTAGTATCAACAAATCCTGGGCAACCTTTGCAAGCTTTAGCTAAAGTAGCGTCTGGTGGTGAGCTATCTCGAATAAGCCTTGCTATTCAAGTTATTATTGCAGGTAAAGTTACAACACCGACACTGATTTTTGATGAAGTGGATGTGGGTATATCTGGTCCTACTGCTGCTTCTGTAGGTGAGTTACTACGACAACTTGGCAAGTCTACTCAAGTTATATGTGTAACACATTTGCCGCAAGTTGCCAGTTCTGGCCACCAGCAATTTTTTGTTTCAAAGCAGACCGATGGACAGCAAACTTCAACTCAAATGCTAGCGCTAGATAAAAGTGGGCGTACAGACGAAATTGCACGTTTATTAGGTGGTAATAATATTAGTAAAGCCACATTAACAAATGCGCGAGAATTACTAAACGCGCACAATTAATTGTGTATCGTTATAAACAAAAAAAGAGCTGTTAAGCTCTTTTTTATTGATACGATTTTTAAATTATTCTGCGGTATTTAGCGGCTCAAAACTTTTAACTAAATCATCTACTGCTTTCATTTGTGCTAAATAAGCTTCTAATTTAGCTAAAGGTAATGCACAAGGTCCATCACACTTAGCTTGTGATGGATCTGGATGGGCTTCAATAAATAATCCTGCAATTCCTAATGCAATTCCACTTCTAGCAAGTTCTGTAGCTTGTGCACGTCGACCATCAGCAGAATCAGCACGACCACCAGGGCGTTGTAAAGCGTGTGTTGCATCAAATATAACAGGTGCTTGTTGCTTCATGTCATCCATACCCAACATATCAACTACCAAGTTGTTATAACCAAAGCTTGAACCACGTTCACATAAAATAATTTTATCGTTCCCAGCCTCATTAAACTTTTTAATGATATGGCGCATTTCATGAGGTGCTAAAAACTGTGGTTTCTTAATGTTAATAACCGCACCCGTTTTTGCCATAGCAACAACTAAATCTGTTTGACGGGCCAAGAATGCAGGTAACTGAATGACATCTACCACTTCTGAAACCGGTAATGCTTGGTGTGGTTCATGAACATCAGTAATTAAAGGCACATTAAAAGTATTTTTAATTTCTTCAAAAATCTTTAAGCCTTCTTCCATGCCTGGGCCACGGTAAGAGTTAATTGAAGAGCGATTTGCTTTATCAAATGACGCTTTAAAAACGTATGGGATCCCCAATTTTTGCGTCACTTCAACGTAATGCTCAGCGATACGCATCGCTAAATCACGAGACTCTAATACATTCATGCCGCCAAATAAAACAAATGGTTTATCATTTGCGACTTCTACTGATTGTACATTAATAATATTTTTATTCATTGTTTATCCTTAAGGTGCAACTGCTTGCATCATTAGTCCACAAATATAAGCCATATATGTGCCTACGCCATAGCCTAATACAGCCAATAAAACACCTACTGGCGCAAGTGATGGGTGAAAAGCCGCTGCAACAACGGGTGCCGATGCTGCTCCGCCTACATTTGCTTGTGAGCCAACAGCCATATAAAACAGTGGTGCTTTGATTAGTTTAGCGACTAATAACATTAAGCTTGCGTGGATCAACATCCAAATACCGCCAACAATAAATAAGCCAGGATTATCAAACATCGCTGTTACATTCATATGTAGGCCAATAGAAGCAACTAAAATATATAAAAAGCTTGAAGCGACTTTTGATGCACCAAATGCTTCGATATGTCGCACTTTAGTAAATGATAAGCTAATACCTATGGTAGTAGAAATCACGATTAGCCAAAAGAATTTGCTATTTAAACTGTATTCACTTGCCCAAGCAAAGTTATTGCCAAAGTATGGGCCTAAAATATCTGCAGCAAAATGGGCAAAACCGGTAATACCAAAAGCAATAGCAATGATTGTCATATAATCATTTAAAGTTGGCATACGCGCATGTTCAGCATGATACTTTTGAACGCGAGTCTTTAAATCTTCAATCGCAGATGTATCAGCACCCGTTTTTGCATCTATTTTCTTATGGTTAGCAGCCATTAATAATAAAACTGCCATCCACATATTTGCAACGATCACATCAACAGTAACCATGACCGAAAAGATATCACCACCTACTTCAAACATTTCTTTCATTGAAGCTTGGTTTGCACCGCCACCAATCCAGCTACCTGCAACGGTTGTCATGCCACGCCATACGGCATCTGGACCATGTCCGCCTACAATTTCAGGGCTGATTGCACTCATCACTAATATCGCGATGGGGCCACCTATGACAATGCCTAAAGTACCGGTTAAAAACATGATTAAGGCTTTAGGTCCTAAATTAAGAATCGCCTTTAAATCAATACTGATAGTTAATAAAATTAAACAAGCGGGTAATAAGAATCGTGATGCGACGTAATAAACATTTGAGCTGTGTCCATCGACAATGCCAAACGTATTTAATAGCGAAGGTAAAAAGTAACATAATAATAGTGCTGGGACATATTTGTAAAACTTCACCCAAAACGAATTTTGACTACTTGATGTCTTAAAAATAAAACCTAAAATAATTGCTAATAAACCAAGAACAACAGCATCATTCGTGATCAGAGCTGAGTGTGTGTCAGCCATTTTCTCTCCTAATTATATTTCGATTAATCCCATTTTTAACTTTAACAACCTATTTATATGGTTTAGTTTTTAATGGATTGTATTTATATTATTTTCCATTTCTTCAAGCTGATTTTGAATCAATTCAATTGCAGGATCATCAGGGCATTCACTAATAAAATACTCTAAATCTTCTCTGGCCATCTGAGAACAATTTATGCTTCTTAACAAATAACCCCTATCTCTTCTTTCATAAGGATCATCTCCTGTAATTGTCATTAATAGTTCAATGCAATTAAGTGCTTGATAGTGCTTATTTTCAGAAATAAATGCCCATTTTTGATGAGCTAAAAATAATTTATATAAATTATCTTCTGGCACAATTTGAAATGAATCAGAATTTTCTTCAACTGATAGATTCTCAGGCTTTAAGTACCAAGATTGTTGTCCCGAAGCTGGATCAATTAAATAACCTTCATCTTGACTCATTTTTACATTAAGCATCAAACTTGATTCAAACACCACGATGCACACATCAAAATCAAGATTAAATAAGACATGCTTCAATATGAGTGCTAATGGTAAATCAGTACCCGTTCGATAAACCAAAGAATATGACAAGCTATTTAATTTAGTTTCTTCAATTTTTTGACTAGTACCACTAAAGGTCCAGTCACTATAAAAATGATCGACGATAGTATCTAAAGCTTCATGTTTTGTACTACAAGCGCTTACTATTTGTTTAGCTTCAACTACAAGGTCATCCAATATCTGTAAATATTTTCTAACATTTGTTATCGCAAGCCATCTTTGCTCTGCTTTTAAGCAGGCATGTATTGGGTCTAGTTGATCATAATCTTGTTCATGATCATCAAACCAGATATCTGACTTCAATACCTGTACAACTCTATAAATCTCAAAAGGACTATAGTTTACCTATGTTTGGCTGCAATTTCATTAGGAATAAGTAATTAACCACTTCATCAATTAAACAAGTAGAGAAATATTTGTTTATGGAAGGGATTTGAAATGTAAAAATGAAACTAGCGACTGAAATAATCACCCAATCGCTATTTGTATAGACTTAAAGAATAAAAGCGTTTTTAGAACCCGCTAAATATCCAACTAAACATAGGCATACTGTACATAAGCCTAAAAACATAAATTGTTTACTTTTAGTTTCTTGTTTTAATAAAATAAAACCTAACCCAATATAGCCAATAACAAAGATTATTTTTTCTAATAACCATGAGTGCTCTAAAGGATTGAGTCCTGCCATATAAACCAAAGAAAACGCGCTAATTAAAAGTACGGTATCTCCAATATGACTGCTAATAAATAAAACTTTATTTTTTGCTAGTTGCCAATTATTAATTCTCGATATTGCTCTTACATAAAATAATATTATGCTTAAAACAACAAATGCTAGATGCATATGTTTTATTGCCATATAACTCATTTACTTCAACTGCCCCTTTGTTATTTAACTATCTTGGTTTGTTACTAATATTTTTTCAAAAAATTGAATATTACTCGTTAATAAATCTACGAGTTTAGGTTCAAAATGTAAGCCTTTTTGTTTTTGAATTTCATTCAATGTTTTATCTAAATCCCAGGCTTCTTTATAACATCTATTATGCCTTAATGAGTCATAAACATCCGCTAAGGCAACGATCCTGCCATAGATGTGTATTTTCTCTCCTTCTATGCCACGTGGGTACCCTGTTCCATCCCACTTTTCATGATGATCTCGCGCAATTATTGCTCCAGCATTAATAATTGAACGACGTGAGTTTTTCAAAATTTGATGGCCTTTCTCAGAATGTGATTTCATCAAATCCCATTCATCGCTATTAAGGCCTTCAGGTTTATGAATTATGGTATCTGGAATGCCTATTTTACCGACATCATGTAAAGGTGCGGCATGTTTTAATATTTCACTTTCGACATCAGATAAACCATATAAACTAGCTAGTTTACATGAGATATGAGCAACGCGTTTAACATGATTACCCGTTTCACTAGAGCGTTGTTCAACAGCTTCTCCGAGTCTATAAACAATTTCTCGTTGCGTATCTTCAACTTCTGATTGCAACTGAATATTTTCATAGGCGACTTGTACATTTTGAGCAAAAATTTCTATTAAATGTTTATGTGAAGGTGTCAGTGTTTTTGGCACGCCTGAAACATAGAGCATTGAATTGTGATTGCATTCGCTTGAGCAATAAGCAAATAAATAATTATCTTTATAAACAATGCTTTTTTCTCTTAAGGATTGTTTACATGCATTTAGCTGATCACCTGTCAGTACCTCTTCAAGCAATTTTCCTTCAGATTCTTCAAATTCACCTTGCCCTGAAAAAACAATTAATTTATTTTCATTACCATTTTCTATTGGATTACTTGCAACTAATGTTGTTGCATACATAGCTTCATCAACAGTGCCAATAATTGAAGTTAATTGTTGAATAACACCATAAATAAAGTTCTCCATCGAATGAGCTGAAAAAATATCTCTTGATGCAATAATTATTTTCTCAAGTCCCTGACGAGATTGCTCTATAGATAAAATATCACGGTATGAGCGTAGGCTTGACATAACAACAGTAAACAATTTTTGTGCTGTGAGTTCTGTTTTTGATTTGTAGTCGTTTATATCGTAGTTAACAATTACTTGGCGCTCAGGTGCCTGACCTGGTTGTCCTGTTCTAAGGATGATTCGGACATGATTGTTTTTGGCTTCTTCTCTAATAAACTGAGCAACTTTAAGACCTGCGTCATCTGTTTCCATAACAACATCAAGTAAAACAATCGCAACATCAGGATGTTGAACAATCAGTTCCTGCGCTTCCTTTCCTGAATAAGCACTTAAAAATTCAAGCCCCTTTCCTTGAAATTTAAAATCACTCAACGCAAGTTTAGTTACTGCATGAACTTCTGATTCATCATCTACAATAATCAGTTTCCATGTGCCTTGGTCAATGGTTTCTATTTCTTCTTCAGGCTCATTAGAAAATAAAAAGTCTTCTGCCATTTGATACTCCTTTATAACTTGAACTCTACTTAGTGCCTAACTGTGCAACTGTAATACGATCATTTCCAGATAAATCAGTAAAGGTCTTAATACCTTTATAAGCCATTTTGCTCAAAAAATCACTTACTAGTTTAGATTGATTATAACCATGTTCTAATAATAGCGTACCATTTTCATTTAGATGGGACTTTGCTTGTGCAATAATATGCTTTAGATCGGCCATGCCATCATCTTGTGCTACTAATGCACTCAATGGTTCAAAACAGACATCACCTTGATTCAAATGCGGATCATTTGGCTCTATATAAGGTGGATTACTCACTATCACATCAAACTTTTGATCTTTCAAAGCACTAAACCAATTACTTTGAATAAATTGTACTTTATCAAATTGATTATCAGTATTAAGCCTTTGACGATTACGTTCAGCCAATTCAATTGCCGCAGGTATTCTGTCACATCCAGTCACATGCCAATTTGGGTATTCACTCGAAATTGCCAATGCGATTGCGCCAGTACCAGTACCTAAATCAAGTAAAGAAATATCACGGTCTATTTCAAGTGCTAAAACTTGCTCAACTAATGTTTCTGTATCTGGTCGTGGGATTAAAGTTTGTGCATTTACTTCTAAAGGCAGGCTCCAAAACTCTCGAAAACCAACAATGTGTGCGACAGGTTCACCTAACTTACGCCTTTCAACCATTTCAAAAAAGCACTTTTGTTGTTCGTCCGTTAGTCGTTTTTCTGGCCAAGTGAACAAATAAGTGCGTGTTTTATCAATACAGGCTAATAATAAAACTTCAGCATCTAATTTAATGGTATCTGATTTTTTATCTTCTGGTAAAGCCAAAAAGGCGTTGGCTGCAGCAGCCAACGCCTTTTGAATCGTCATGTTGTTTTCAATCACGATTATTGTTCACCCATTGCAGCAAGAAGGTCTGCTTGGTTTTCGAGTACTAATGGATCAATTACGGCGCCTAAATCACCAGCCATAATTTCATGTAGCTTATATAGTGTAAGGTTGATTCTATGATCACTTACACGACCTTGAGAATAGTTATAAGTACGAATACGATCTGAACGATCACCTGTACCTACTAAATTACGACGTTCACTTGCTTCAGCTGCTTGACGTTTTTCATCTTCAGCTTGTTGTAAACGTGCACCAAGAACAGACATAGCCTGTGCTCTATTTTTATGTTGTGAACGCTGATCTTGACACTCAACAATAACGCCTGTTGGTATATGTGTGATACGGATAGCAGAATCGGTTTTATTTACGTGCTGACCACCGGCACCAGATGCACGGAATGTATCAACTTTTAAATCTGAAGATTTTATCTCAATCGCTTCTGCTTCAGGGATTTCAGCCATTACAGCGACAGTACATGCAGAGGTATGTACGCGACCTTGTGATTCAGTTTCTGGAACACGTTGTACTCTGTGCGCACCAGATTCAAATTTCAATTTACCGTATACATCATCACCCGTAATATGTGCGATGACTTCTTTGAAACCGCCATGGTCGCCTTCATTAGTCGTTACAACTTCTAACTTCCACTTTTGAGTTTCTGCATAACGGCTATACATGCGGAATAAATCACCTGCGAAAATAGCCGCTTCATCACCGCCAGTACCTGCTCTTACTTCTAAAAATACGTTATTTTTATCTCTTGGATCTTTAGGAAGCATCAATACTTGCAATTGGTCTTCACATTTTGCAACTTCTACTTTAGCCGCTTTAAATTCTTCTTGCGCCATTTCACGCATATCTGGATCAGAATCTTTCAGCATTTCTTCAGCAGTTGAAATATCTTCACGCGCTTCTTTAAAAGCTAAAAATGTTTTTACAACTTCTTCTAACTCAGAATACTCTTTAGACAGTTCACGAAAACGATTTTGATCACTGATCACTGAAGGGTCACTTAATAATGCTTGAACCTCTTCATAACGTTCTTCAATTGTTTCTAACTTATGATAAACCGACTCTTTCATTTACTTTAACTGCCTATTCTTTTGTTGATGATTAATCATCTATACCTAAAATATTTTTTAATTGGACTAACTGGGCTAGCTCCCCATCTTCAGCAGCCAGTTTAATAGAGCGCGTTGGTGCGTGCATTAAACGATTACTTAATTTATTAGCCAATTCCAATATCACTTTTTCAGCAGGTTTTCCTGCTCCAAGCTGTGCTGTTGCACGCTCTACTAATTCATTTTTGATACCATTAACTTGCATGCGGTATTCTCGAATTAAGTCAACAGAATCAAGTGATTTGAGCCAAACTTCAAATTCAGCTACTTTCAAAACAATAATTTCTTCAGCTTCTTCAGCAGCTTTTAATCTGCTTTGCACATTTTGATTTACAATTGCTTGCAAGTCATCAACCGTATATAAGTAGGCATCATTTAGTTCGCCTACTTGGCTTTCAATGTCTCTTGGCACTGCAATATCTACAAAAAGCATTGGTTTATAACGGCGTGCTTTTAATGCTTGCTCTACCACACCTTTACCTATTATGGGCAAAGTACTTGCTGTTGAACTGATCACAATATCAGATTGTATCAATTGTTCAGGCACTTGTGCTAAAGAAACAACATTAGCACCAAATTCATCCGCAACAGTTTGTGCGCGTGCAATAGTTCTGTTAGCTACGGTCATATTTTCACAACCATTTTGTTGTAAATGCCGCGCAACTAATTCTATTGTCTCACCTGCGCCAATTAATAACACCTTAATTTTATCTAATTTACCATAAATATGCTTTGCAAGACTTACTGCGGCATAAGCAACAGATACAGCACTGGCACCGATATCTGTTTCTGTCCTGACTTGTTTTGCAACTGAGAATGTTTTTTGAAATAAACGTTCAAGTAAAACACCCACGCAAGATTGGTTTTTTGCATTTTGATAAGCTTGCTTGATTTGGCCAAGGATTTGCGGCTCACCTAACACTAAGGAATCTAACCCACATGCAACACGCATTAAATGTGAAACAGCCTTTTCATTTGTATAACAATATGTATGTTGGCTTAATTCTGTCTCCGTTAAATGGTGAAAATCAGCTAACCAAGCTAATAATATTTGGGAATTATCGCTCTCAAGGCTACAATAGATTTCGGTTCTATTGCAGGTAGAAACAATCACAGTCTCTAGAAACTCTGAAGAATTAAGCATTTGCTTCAAAGCGCACTCCAGTTGTTCTACAGAAAAAGCTACTTTTTCTCGTAAATCTACTGATGCTGTTTTGTGATTAATACCTAGTACAACCAGATTCATAAAAAAAAGACCTATTAAACGATATTTATAATTGTACACTTTCTAAAGTGCGCAATAGAACTTATAGAAAACGAATTTTACGAAAATCATTCGAATAAGGAAAGGAAGGAACACAAATAGATGCGATTATATTTGATTTTGCTCATGTTTTTTTTATTTATTTCGGGCTGTGCCAGCACAATACCCGATAAGCAGACCATTTTTTCTGATTGGCAAGCCCATTTAGACAATCAAGATAGCTGGAAAGCAAACGGTAAATTGGCTTTTATTAGCAAAAAAGAACGCCATTCAGCTAATTTCACTTGGCAAAATAATGGAGATAGCAGCACGCCTGATTATAAGTTAAAGCTCACTACTTTCATTGGTACTCAAATATTGTCTTTGGTGCAAACAAATTCACATGCGCAACTTGACTATGATAGTAAAACTTTTAGAGATAAAAATGCTCAAAACATGTTAAATCGACTCACCGATTTATCTTTCCCTGTTAATGATGCGCCTAATTGGTTAAAAGGTCGCCCAGACAGTTCACATATTAAATATGATGACTTCGAGCGTATTATGGTAGCCACAATTGAAGATTCTCAGGGCGATACTTGGCAAGTGACATATAACAATTATGTAAAAAATAATGGTGTGTGGTTACCTACTAAACTTAATTTAGAAAGAAACGATCTTAAAATTAAAATGCAAATTCATTCATGGCAGTTCAATCAATGCAAATAGATACAAATATGACTTTTATCGCCCCCGCAAAATTAAATTTATTTTTACACATAAATGGACGCCGCCCAGATGGCTATCATGAACTTGAAACTTTATTTGTATTTTTAGATTATGGCGACAATCTAAATTTTGAAGTAACTCATAACAAAAAAATCACACTTATTGATGAATTATGTGATGTACCACCTGAAGATAATTTAATAATCAAAGCCGCTAAAGCATTACAAAATAAAACTAACTGCACTTTAGGTGCAAATATTTCATTAGATAAAATATTACCTATGGGCGGAGGTGTTGGTGGCGGATCATCAGATGCAGCAACAACGTTAGTTGTTTTAAATATATTATGGCAAACAAATCTATCAATAGACGCGCTGTGTGAAATAGGCATTAAACTTGGCGCTGATGTGCCTGTATTTATTAAAGGTGAAGCATCAATCGCACAAGGTATAGGTGAAAAGCTCAAACCTGTGAATTTAAAAGAACAATGGTATGTTGTTGTTCATCCAAACATACATATCAGTACAGCTAAAATATTTAACCATCCAGACATCCCTCGTGATACTCCAAAGCTCAAAGATGACTGGCAAATGTCTAAAATTGACAATGATTGCGAAGAATTGGTTAAAAAATACTATCCTGAGGTTGATCAAACCCTCCAGTGGTTGTTAAAATACGCCCCGTCGAAAATGACAGGCACAGGCGCATGTTGTTTTGCTAGCTTTGAAACACAAGCTCAAGCACAAAGCGTTCTGGAGGCTTTGCCCAATTGTTGGCAAGGTTTTATAGCCAAAAGTGCAATGATTTCGCCTTTACATAAGCAGATCAACGCAAAAAAAATGTAACATACCCGACCGTTTTGTAGCTTTATATCAAAGTTTAAACTTTAATATAAATTATATTCGGTAAACCCAATAGTCAGTGCCTGAGGAAATCTACTGTGCCAGACATGAAGCTCTTCGCCGGTAATGCAACACCTGAGTTAGCTCAAAAAGTTGCCAAACGTTTATATATTGAAATGGGACAAGCGGAAGTAGGTCGTTTTAGTGACGGTGAAATCGCAGTTCAAATCAATGAAAATGTACGTGGTTCGGATGTATTTATCATCCAGTCTACTTGTACCCCTACTAATGATAACCTAATGGAATTAATCGTTATGGTTGATGCGCTTCGTCGTGCATCTGCTGGTCGTATTACAGCTGTTATTCCATATTTTGGTTACTCTCGTCAGGACAGACGTGTACGTTCTGCTCGTGTTCCTATCACTGCAAAAGTTGTTGCCGACTTTTTATCTAGTGTAGGTGTTGACCGTGTTCTTACGGTTGATTTACATGCTGAACAAATCCAAGGTTTCTTCGATGTTCCTGTTGATAATGTTTTTGGTACGCCTGTACTGTTAGAAAACATGCAACAGAAATCATTTGATGATGTTGTTGTTGTATCTCCTGATATCGGTGGTGTTGTACGTGCGCGTGCAGTCGCTAAGTTATTAGATGATGCTGACCTTGCTATTATTGATAAACGTCGCCCTAAAGCAAACGTTTCTCAAGTAATGCACATCATCGGTGATGTTGCTGGTCGTGATTGTATTATCGTTGATGATATGATCGATACTGGTGGAACATTATGTAAAGCTGCTGAAGCATTAAAAGAGCATGGCGCTAAACGTGTTTTTGCTTACGCTACTCATCCAATCTTATCAGGTGCAGCTGCGGAAAATATCCGTAACTCTGTAATTGATGAAGTTATCGTAACAGATTCTGTTCCTTTAACTGATGAGCTAAAAGCAATTGATAAGATCACTGTATTAACACTTGCAGACATGTTAGCTGAGACGATCCGTCGTATTAGCAATGAAGAGTCTATCTCTGCGATGTTTGATCAATAATAAAGTCTTATTACAATAAATTCTTTATTAAGCGCTGATTAATCAGCGCTTTTTTTATTCCCCGTAAGCCCCTTCTCACTTTTAAAACCCTTATTGAATAAAAACATTACATTTAAATTTCACTAGTGTTATGATGGCGCGCCTATTTTTGGTGGACTCTTTGGTCGCGAAGAGTTTAAACATAATTTTAAAATATATTGGAGACAATAATGTCTAACGAAATCTACACTTTAGATGCTGAAGTACGTGCTGACCTAGGTACGAGTGCGAGCCGCCGCCTACGTAAAGAAAACAAAGTACCAGCTATCCTTTACGGAGCTGATAAAGAAGCACAATCTTTATCTTTTGAGCACAAAACTGTAATCAAAGCACAAGAAAACGAAGGTTTTTACACTCATATCCTTACTTTAAACATTGCTGGCGAACCTGTTCAAGCAATCTTAAAAGATATGCAGCGTCACCCTTTCAAGCCAGTTGTAACTCACCTAGATTTCCAACGTGTTGATGCTAACCACAAGATCCACACTAAATTACCAATTCACTTTATCGGTGAAGAAGCAATTGCAAAAACTGGTGCTACAGTTTTACACCAAGCAACTGAAATCGAAGTAAGCTGTTTACCAGCTGACTTACCAGAGTTTGTAGAAATTGATGTTTCAGCTTTAGAAGCTGGTGTTACTCTTCATATCTCTGACGTAAAACTTCCTGAAGGCGTTTCTTCTGTTGAGCTAATTAAAGGTCATGACCTTGCAGTAGCTAACATCAAAGTACCTAAAGCACAAGCTGAAGATACTGAAGAAGAAGCAGCAGCTGAATAGTAATTTAGGATAATTATCCTTGAATTCAATTCAAATGCTTGTGGGCCTGGCTAATCCAGGCCCCGAATACGCTAAAACACGTCACAATGCAGGTGCTTGGTTTATTGAGCAAATTGCACATCGTTATAACTGTACATTAAAGCATGATCCTAAATATCACGGCCTAACTGGCAAAGTGATAATCCAAAACCAAGAATTTAAACTACTGATCCCGACTACTTTTATGAATTTAAGTGGGAAATCAGTTGGTAGTTTAGCAAATTTCTTTAAAATTCCCGTTGAAAATATTTTAGTTGCTCATGATGAGCTTGATTTAGATCCAGGTACCGCCAAATTAAAAAAAGGCGGTGGTCATGGCGGACATAATGGTCTAAAAGATATCATCAGCAAAATGGCGAATAAAAAAGACTTTATGCGACTACGCATTGGTATAGGTCACCCAGGTCATCGCGAACAAGTGACAGGTTGGGTTTTAGGTAAAGCACCTCAATCTGAACAAGAGTTAATGGATGCTGCTATTGATGAAGCTGTACGTTGTTTAGAAATTTTAGCGAAAGATGGTGTGCTAAAAGCACAAAACAGATTACATTCATTCAAACCATAATTAAATTGGTTAGATTGTCAAAATAAAAGGTATCCTCAAATGGGTTTTAAATGTGGCATCGTCGGTTTGCCTAATGTTGGTAAATCAACACTCTTCAACGCGTTAACAAAAGCTGGCATCGAAGCTGCTAACTTTCCATTTTGTACGATTGAACCAAATACAGGTGTAGTACCTGTACCAGATTCTCGTCTTGATCAATTAGCTGAAATTGTTCAACCACAAAAAATCTTACCAACTACAATGGAATTTGTAGATATTGCAGGCCTAGTTAAAGGCGCATCTCAAGGTGAAGGTTTAGGTAATAAGTTTTTAGCTAATATCCGTGAAACAGATGCCATTGGCCATGTTGTTCGTTGTTTCCAAGATGACAATATTGTACACGTTGCTGGTGATATAAAACCAGAAGACGATATTGATGTTATCAATACAGAGCTAGTACTTGCTGATATGGATAGCGCTGATCGTGCTATTTTCCGTATAGCTAAAAAAGCAAAAGGTGGCGATAAAGATGCTAAAGTTGAATCTGCTGTACTTGTAAAAGTTAAAGCACATTTAGATGAAGGTCTAATTTTACGTTCTCTTGAACTTACAAAAGAAGAGCTAGCTGCGATTGAATACATCAACTTCTTAACAATCAAACCTACTATGTATATTGCTAACGTAAGTGAAGATGGTTTTGAAAATAACCCATATCTCGATAAAGTAAAAGCGATTGCAGAGACTGAAGGTGCTGTAGTAGTAGCTGTATGTGCAGCAATTGAATCAGAACTTTCTGAGCTTGATGATGAAGATCGTATTGAGTTTATGGCTGATCTTGGTTTAGAAGAGCCAGGTTTAGATCGTGTGATCCGTGGTGGTTACGATTTATTAAATCTTCAAACTTACTTTACTGCAGGTGTTAAAGAAGTACGCGCTTGGACTATTTCAAAAGGTGATACTGCGCCACAAGCTGCTGGTAAAATTCATACTGACTTTGAAAAAGGCTTTATACGTGCTCAAACCATTGCTTTTGATGATTACATTGAATTCAAAGGTGAAAACAAAGCAAAAGAAGCAGGTAAAATGCGTCAAGAAGGTAAAGACTACATTGTTAAAGATGGCGATGTATTAAACTTCTTATTTAACGTTTAATTTTACAAACGTTTAAAAGCCCGCTTATGCGGGTTTTTTTATGCTTAAAATATTAATCGACTGCATATCAGTTTACGCATAAAAGTTTAACTTTCATTTGTATTAACTTCACACCAACTATCACTTCTATAATCAATTAAATTAACAAACCGACTATTTAACCAAGATAAAATTACTCATGCTTTATATTAAATATATCGTCTGCGTAATTATGAGCGAATGGGACTGTTCAAATTCCCTTATACAGATTTTTTAGTTCTTTTTTACATTTATAACATCCTAGTAAGTACGCATTGCTACACATTAATTATTATAAATGTGCTTTATTTATACCGTTAATTTACACCCAATGTTGAACCAGAAAGTAATAGTCATATTAAATTCATATTTTTGTGTTCTATTTTAGGTATTTTAAAGGCTATATCCTTTAACAATCTTAAAAAACATAACATAGAATAATATTACACACATTTAAATTTCTCTAAATAGCCATAAATCATTCTATTATGTATTCTTTTTTAATCAGTTAGTTTAAATTTCCTGCAAACGATCCGATCATGGTACTTTTTTTAAAAAAAGGTGTTGACGCAATTGAGGGTTATCCGCATAATACGCCCCGCACCGCAGAGATGGTTAAGCAATGGCTACTTAGCTCAGCTGGTTAGAGCACATCACTCATAATGATGGGGTCACAGGTTCAAATCCCGTAGTAGCCACCATTACTAACTTTGCATGCATAAAACTATAAGTTTCATTTATGAAACTGGTGTCGCGGAAGTGGCGGAATTGGTAGACGCGCTGGATTTAGGTTCCAGTATCGCAAGATGTGAGAGTTCAAGTCTCTCTTTCCGCACCATTTAGTTTTAATAGATTATTGTTGGGATATCGCCAAGCGGTAAGGCACCGGGTTTTGATCTCGGCATTCCCAGGTTCAAATCCTGGTATCCCAGCCACTTTTTAATTAAAGTGAACGATAATCAAAAAATAAAATTTGGCTACTTAGCTCAGCTGGTTAGAGCACATCACTCATAATGATGGGGTCACAGGTTCAAATCCCGTAGTAGCCACCATTTTAAAGTTTAATAGAAACTTAAAATCTATTACTACCTCAATATATGATATTGAATGCGGAAGTGGCGGAATTGGTAGACGCGCTGGATTTAGGTTCCAGTATCGCAAGATGTGAGAGTTCAAGTCTCTCTTTCCGCACCATTCTTTGATTTGAATTAAAAAAATCAGCAACAAAGTTATTTGTTGGGATATCGCCAAGCGGTAAGGCACCGGGTTTTGATCTCGGCATTCCCAGGTTCAAATCCTGGTATCCCAGCCATTCTTTCTACCAGTAAGAATGCAACGAAAAATAAGTATGCGGAAGTGGCGGAATTGGTAGACGCGCTGGATTTAGGTTCCAGTATCGCAAGATGTGAGAGTTCAAGTCTCTCTTTCCGCACCATTCTTTGATTTGAATTAAAACAATCAACAACAAAGTTATTTGTTGGGATATCGCCAAGCGGTAAGGCACCGGGTTTTGATCTCGGCATTCCCAGGTTCAAATCCTGGTATCCCAGCCATTCTTTCTACCAGTAAGAATGTAACGAAAAATAAGTATGCGGAAGTGGCGGAATTGGTAGACGCGCTGGATTTAGGTTCCAGTATCGCAAGATGTGAGAGTTCAAGTCTCTCTTTCCGCACCATTCTTTGATTTGAATTAAAACAATCAACAAAAAAGTTATTTGTTGGGATATCGCCAAGCGGTAAGGCACCGGGTTTTGATCTCGGCATTCCCAGGTTCAAATCCTGGTATCCCAGCCATTCTTTCTACCAGTAAGAATGTGACGAAAATAAGTATGCGGAAGTGGCGGAATTGGTAGACGCGCTGGATTTAGGTTCCAGTATCGCAAGATGTGAGAGTTCAAGTCTCTCTTTCCGCACCATTTATTAATAAATCCCATTCAATAGTTAACCTTAAAATCCCTTTATATTCATCTCATATTTAAATTACTTTTTAATAACAATCAAATATATAGAATTAATCAACAAACCGTTATACTTACTTATATAAATAAAAGTAAGATTTAAGGTTTACCAATGCAGTCCAAAAAATCAGGCTTTACACTATTAGAATTAATGGTCACCATCGCAATAGTAGGAATACTAGCCGCAATAGCCTTGCCCAGCATGTCCAGTCTATTAGAAGATGATCGAGCAGAAGGTTTCACTTTTGAGCTGAAACGAAATTTCATGTACGCTAGAGCACAGGCGACAGTAAATGATGAATCTGTTGTTGTTTGCCCTCTCGCTTCAGTTACTGCGACCTCAGCTTGTGTTAATACATGGAATAGTTTAAATATAGCAGTGTTTGTTGATATCAACGCTAATCTAACATTTGATCCTGCTAGCGATATCATGCTCAGAAGTATGGATATTATCACTGACAGCAATGCTAATGATTTATTTGTTCACAGTGCTTTAAGTTCAGCTGTAAGTTTTGATGGCCAAGGCAGGATCCCGACTGGCCAGTTAGGCAATCTAACATTTTGCCCTAATGGTGATAACGATCAAAGTATAACCTTAAATTTAAGTGCTTCTGGGCGAGTCAGAAATACAGGTCATGATAGTTCAATCACTTGTACATAAATCCTTTACATTTATGATTTATATTCTAAAGTAGTAATAACAGGAACAAACTTAGGCTTCAAGGATGAAGTTTATAAATCAACATTATTTAAAATACCATAACAATGGATTTTCACTTATCGAGTTAATGACTGCCTGTTGTATCGTAGGTATTTTATTAGCCATAACTAGTCCTTCATATTCAAAACTAGTAGCAGAAAATGAAAGAGATAATTTTCTATCATTACTTAAAGCTAATTTAGTATTCACGCGAATTTTTGCCATTAAAAAGACTACAAATGTTACTTTGTGCCCATTAATATCAGGTATCTGCACAAAAGAGTGGCATAAAGAGTTGTTTATTTTTGTAGATTTTAATTCAAATCAAGAATTAGATGGGGAAGATTATATATTAAAAGTTTTAGAGGAAGTTAATGACAACCACTCTCTGAATTATCCACGAGTTGCAGTAACTTATAGAGCAGATGGCAGTCTTGATGGATTTCAATCAGGCAGTTTTATATACTGCCTTCCTGTAAGTCTTAATTTAGAAGGTAAACGTATTACAGTAAGCCAAGCTGGACGCATTAGGGTACGCAATACTGATAATTGCTAAAGCTATCTCAGTGTACTTTTATCTAACTCACGTACAGATGCACTTGAAAATTCTACATTTGAAGTTATACATTGAAAAACCTTAGTAATTGACTTCTTGCCTTGCTGTGGATATTTATGACCTTGTTTAAAGGCCTGTTTTTCAGCAAAAATATTACTGTTTTTTTTAGTCGTTACATCAATAACGGCTTCTATTTTTCCTGTAACTAAAACATGACATTTATATTCAAACAATTGTGACTTAGCATTTATACTAAAACTTGTATACATTCCAAATATTAAAAATAATATAGTATTTTTTTTCATTACCTTCCCCAACACTCTTTCGAGGTGCCTGAACCTGTAGATGTTTTTGTAGAAAGCTCATTAATCACTAAAGTAGTACAATATGAATCAGTTAACGGCACACCGCTGGCAGGTGTAGCAGTTATTGTAAACTCTCTAGAATTAGCCACAGCCACTATTGTTAATGTATATAACCCAGTTTCAGTAGTGGTATTTAAACCTAAATTAGCTAAAACAGCTGTATAATCATGGTTATCTACAAAAAACTGTTCTTGTTTATTAGCAGCATCAACTAAAGCAGTTATTGCTTCAGCCCTAGCTGACTTTTTAACATGTTCTGTATAGCTAGGATATGCAACTGCTGCTAATATGCCTACAATCGCAACCGTGATCATCACTTCTATTAATGTAAAACCATTTTTTTTCATTTTAATTTCCTGAACCTGTTTCTTTTTTATATATGTAAGTTCTATGTGTTGTAAAGCCGAGGAAATTTGTACCATCTCCACACCCTGTTAAAGATATCTTACCATCACTACAAGGTTTAGGCACGGAGTCATCACTTGCGCTAATTAATTTAACGACACCTGATGAATAGGGATCACTGCCACCCGTTTTATCTTCACCCGAACCCACGCCAATAAATAAGAACTGACTTTCGCCGTCGTCATTTTCTCCAAAAAATAGTTGCGGACTATCGGGTACTCGGTTACCAACATCTAATGTTAAAGAGTCATATATTTTAGCACCATAATGTAAATGGAACGCATATAACAAACCGCCGCCTCCATCCAATATACATTGCTCTAAATCATTATTTTCTGATGGCGTAAAACTTGTAAAATATGCAATGCCACCAACAACCGTGGCTTCTGAAAGCGATTTCTCAGCCGTACTTAAACCATATCTCCAGCCATTAAATTGTGCTAAGTCGACTTCTAACTCTCTAAAACCAGTTTCATCATCTAATACACCTGAAAATGGATCATTGGTGATATCCATCAAATCAGTAATTGTTATCACATCGGGTACATCAGCAACTTTATTAAATGATTTTGTTATTGTATTCTCATCTCTGATCATGAATAAATAATCATTTGTAGTTCTAAAAGTCGGGTGAGTTCTATTACCACTGCCTACTAAAACAGCTTCATATGGTGTATCTTTTCGAGTCAGAGTTACAGTTTCAACTCCCTCAGCATCTGTAACGCTTGATTCAGTCAATTTACTATAAAAAGTTCTTGCAACTTCTGGTTCATAAAAAAACATTCTATTATCTGGATCTGTACTCCCACCCAGCGTTGCTAACTTAATTACAGTCCAAGGTGTATCTGCACTAAAGGGATCACTGCCGGGCATATCTACACGCCAAACATTGCCCCCACTATCAGATGCATATAATCTATCAATATTGCCATCAAAATCCGAGTCTATAATATCTATATCACTTGGTATACTATCTAATATTACATCCCCTGTTGCACTTTTAAACTCAGTATTAACACCTGTTTTACCACCAGGCGTTATACTCCAAACTAAAGCTTTTGTTTCAGCATCAACAATAAAGATACCCCGCCCCATACCATCATTAGATTTGATAGTTGCATCCTTGTTGGTATCGTAACCGCCACCAAAAACTAATAAAGGTCTATTTTTATAACCGTTAATATCAATAAAAGCTATTTTTGGTCGTGACCAAGTTTGTCCTAATTCAGACATTCCAGTATCTGCTGGCATTAACGGCTTTGACCATAGCAATGATGGTTTATCTGGTGTAGTAATATCTAGAGCATAATAAGACTGCCCTCCTCTTCTCATACCAATAAACGCCCATACAGTTTCTCCGCTATCAACGATACCATCATCATTTTTATCGTTGAAATACACCATCGGAGAGCCATCCATGCCATAGACTTTTTCTCCTGGTGTATTATCCCTCAAAGCGGCTAAATTTGGGTACAATTCATAAGGAATAAAACTCCACTCTTCAGTTAATGAATCACCTGAATCTCTAAATAAATGAATAGCCCCTGCATTCGTCCCCATTAATACATAAGAGTCGCTTCCTTTTTCGGCATAAGTTATTGCTATTGGTTTTGAATGCAGCGGATCGCCCATAATATCAGCTCGAATATCTGTCGTACTCTCATCAATATCTTCATCATCTATATCGATCCCCTTAGACCAAGAAAATAAATTATCCAATTCATCTTCTGTAGTATTCATATATGATGCTAGTGCTGCAGAATCTGCTACTTGTGTTAAAGCATTTGTTTTACTAAATGTAGCCATAGGAGAGCCTGAGCCTATATCTGTATAAATATTCCTAACTGTTTGCTCAGATAGCCTCGCATTAGCGCCACCAGCTCTTACTTCATTGCCATCGGGTTTACCATCATTATCAGTCGATTTTAGCCAAAAAGTGCTGGCTTTATCTCTTATATTTCCTTCATTATCTATTGCTGAGTTTTTATCTTTATCTACGATCTCATCACCATTCACTTCTAATTTTTTTAAATTTCCCGCCCAACGGGCTCCTTCCTCAGGTAAAAACATAGCATAATAAACAGAGTTTAAACTTCTAGTTCTATCAAAGTTATTACTGGCTACTGAAGGGGATGTAAATGTCGTATTTTCTTGTAATATTTCACCAAGTTGCTGCTGTAATCCTGCTAATAACGCAACAGAATCAGAAGCTGGCAAATAGCTCCCCCCTCCTTTCAATGCAGCTTGCTCCAATAATGATGCAGCATTTGCTGCGCCTTCACTAAAACCAATTGTATATAAGCTGACACTTTGAGTTCCATCTACAGTAGAGTTTAAATCATTATTATTCATCCAGTGTGCAAGTACTGGTAAATAGTTTTCTCCAATATTTGCATCAGAGTATGGTGAATCTGTCGTAATAACTTCATTTCCAGGAGTCACATCAGGCTGAACTTGTGTTTTGATTAAAGTTTGAATTTCATCATTAGAGGCTAAATCAACTGTTGGAACACCATCAGTGATTAAAATTACATATGCTTTACTAGCACAACCTTCTTTGAAAGGAGAAGTATACGTACTACCAGAAATGATACTCGTATCATATGGAGGTGTATTACCTGTATACTTGAAACCACAATCTTTATCACTGCAATTAGTATCATCATCTCCATATAGAACACTGTCACCAGAAAAAAACCTAAAAGCCTCATATAAAGTTTCACATAATGGGGTATTTGTTTCCGCTTCTATACTATCTATAGAGCTAACGATATCAGCGCGAGTTTCCCCAAAGGCAGAAATTATGCGGCCTCCATCTCTTACATTTTCTCCATAGTGGTCTAAGTTAAATATCATTAAACCAAAGTCAACAATTGGCATTGTCGATATCAATGTTGTCATCGCATTTTTTGCAACTTCCAACCTTGTAGAATCTACTACAGGCTTATTTACAGCATGATACCAACGTAAATAATTAGGGTGATAAAGCGTTACTACTTTACCACCCGTAAATGTTGCTAGAGCATTTTTATAATCTGTATCATTATCTGAAACACCTGAGGAATCTAATAAACCATTATAAAAATCATTTTTACTTTTAGTAGCGCCATCAATCGGTAAACCTTGCAATTCAGTATCACTTGCTGAAGTTAATGTTTTACCACCAATTTTAATTGTAAGATCTGTGTTAGTTCCGTTTTTATCAACGAGATCATCTAAACAATCTAAAGAAGAAATCGTATTTGCACCACTATTTTCCTGTAAAGGGATCCATGACCCCGTATTTCCTTTATATTTATGTTCTCGTATAAAACCTGTATAAATACCATATTTTGCAAGTGACACGCGCGCAGCATCACAGCCATTTACAGGTGAGTTGAACCTTTTTGTATCACTATTTTTATCTGTACGGGGAGTTTCATTATCTACACCTGCTCCTATTGTAAAATAAACAAAATCTTCATTTAATGAATTATCAAAATTCGAAACAACAGGATAAATGTTATCAACACAATCATTTGTTTCATAACTTCCACTAGAGCATGGTTGATATGCCTCAACAGTTTCAACTTTATTTCCCATACTGCCAGAATTATCAAAAATGACTAAAACTTGTGGCTTACTACCAGATTGAATTTTTGTGTCACCTACATATAACTCTATGTCTTCACTATACGATATTTGTGCTAACAACAGAGCCACAACAAGTATTAAACAACGACCCCACTTCATAGCAATCTCCTTGAGTAATTTACATTATTAAAATTTACAAAACGTTAAGATGAAACACTTGCACCCATTTCTTGCGCGATACCACTATTAACGCTGATACTATGTTTACCTTTACTATTAGAATCTAATTTCCCGTAGTTCAAAGTTGCCTCAATTCTTAACATATTGCACTTTATACCCGGTGTTGGGTTCACTATTATTGGACAATCGAGTAAAGAGGGACCTTGATTGCTATTGTAAATAGTAACCGAAGAAGAAGCGCCTGCAGGTGTAACATCAAGTCCCGTAGCTAAATCTGCAGGAAACTTACCAGGTTCAAATAACAAACGGTTTTCATCCGCTGCTGCTTTTTTCTCTTGGACTAAGGTTAACTCTGAATCTGCTTTCACTCTTGCTATCGCAACTTCGCTTTCCTGTGCTGCAGTCATCATTTTAAGATCTATACTGCTAGAGCTTAATAAAGTAACCGCTATACCAGTTACTGCAATTATCATTACAAGAGAAGTTATAAGTACGACCCCTTTTTGTTTTGAAGTAATAATATTCATTAACTTTCATCCCATTTATTTTGGCCCGCATTATTTATCTTTACAGTTGATACCATAAGTACTCTACGGTATTGATCATTAAAGGATAATTTTCTTTTATCAGCATCTAATGTACCACCGAGTGTAAACTCCTTAGAAACGGCTTGAGAGCTAGAGTCTTCTTCAAATGACCTTACTAATAAGAATATTTGCACCGATAAAACCTTTACAAGCGATTGCTCCCAGTCTGAGCCTGCCATTTGAACTGATGTTTTATAGCTATCTACTTTATTATCGCCATCTGAATCTAACCCATAAATGAAGCGCATATTCTCTACCCCCTCCATTATTGTTTCAGTTGCCATTCCTGAGGTAACTGTTAAGCGTTTTCGCATAAGTGTTGGTACTGTGATAGATTTTGAACCTGAATTGTAAGTTTGATTAGAAATATAATAAACATGATGGTTATAAGGCCAGATTGTTGAATTCAATTGAGGTAATGCTACAGCTGCACCTGTACCTGAAAATAAAGTGCCACTATTTTGGTCCACCAATAAATAATATCGATTTGATGATGTCGCTGTATTCCCTATACTATTTCCTTCTAACCTTTTTATTTGTATTACATCACTATTTGTTACAGCATTAGTAATACAACCAAGGGCTGAAGTTGATGTTGCTTCAATACCGTAAAGGTATCTAAAATTACTAGTTGGATTATTTGGAAAGCTTGCGTTGTTATCCCCTTCGCTACAATCAGCTGCTGGGGCAGCTGGTATTGTGATATTTACACTGTCTAAAGTAGAGCCATAATAAGTTCCCCAAAAACCCGCCTGTTGGATATCTTGACTTAATATATCCATAGCTAATCGGGCAGACTCTTGTAACTCACCGATATCTAACGTAGCTTTAGTTGTTACTTTCATGCTTAGATAAGTAAACATGACTCCCGCTAAAATAAATGCACTCACAACTAATGAAATCATAGTTTCAATCAAGGTAAAGCCTCTTTGTCGCATATTAGCTCCTTACCGATACAAAACTGTTAACTACAACGATTTTTCTTGTTTCAGCTGTACTACCACATTCAAATGCTTCATTGGCAGCTGTTTGTTTTATTTTTTGGCGGCCTTCCCAACTCACGATCACCTCTACATCTACTTCCCCTACAATCATTTCTGTTAACGTTATACATACTGAAGCATTAGCTAAAATACCTGTATTTTCTTTCGCTTTTATTTGTTTTTTCCACTCTTCAAGATCATATTCTGACATTTGTGCTGCTGTACAAACAACGTTGATACAATTTGGTAGGCTTGTAGCTGCAGGGTCACTTGAGGAAAAATTTTTATTGTAGAGTGCTACAATATTTACATCATCGTTAATGCTGATCCGTTGAATTATATCTTTACTTAAAGATAAGGCTGCAGCTCTTTGTAGTGAGTCATATGTCGCTTGTTTTGCTTTAGCTTGAAGTGCAACAGCACCCAATAATCCTACTGTTAGTACAACAAAGGCAATAAGCGTCTCTAGAAGTGTAAAACCTCTACTTTTTGAATTGTTCACTAAAGCACCTTTTTTCAACTATGATGACCTTTTAAAACCATTAAATTTGAAATAAAAAATGAACAAAAATGAGCTTGCATTAATCAACCTTCATGCTTATCCACAACTCCATTTTTAAAGTATAGACACAAAGGTTAGAAAAAATACAATTTGAGAAGTGAATAAATAATAAACGATAAAAAAGTATGAGGTTTTTAGTCTTAAAAATTCTAAAAATAAATTAATTTGCACAAATTGCTAATAAAGGATGTTAAAGCTAGTCATATTATTTGTTAAGACTAGCTTTAACATTTATTAAGATTACCTAAATTATTTAGTTTTTAGATGGAGTTTGCAGCCTATAAATATAAGAACGAGATGTCTCTAATTGTAAACGCGAAGTTGAAATTAAATTGATTTTCCCATCACCGTCAGTATCAATTGGTACTGAATTCTCTAAAACTGGTTGTAATTCTGGAATAACTCCATCGCTACAGCCTGGACAAAGCAATGAAATTTTAACCTCATTATCTTCCACAGAAAAATAAATTGGCGGTGAATCAGGAATACTTTCTCCTATTGACATTTTGTTTATTGCTGCAGTACTTCCATATAATAAATGAAATGAATATAACGATCCCAATCCACCAGTAACAGAACACTGATTGTCTGAATCACTTCCAGCTGTAAAGGTCGAGAAATATGCGACACCACCAGCAACGACTGGTTTTGCTAATGCTTTTTCACCTGAATCAAGCGCATATGCCCACCCATTAAATTTAGTTGATAACTCTAGTTCTAAAGACCTGAAACCTTCTTCATCGCTTAATGTTGCTGTAAATGGGTCGCCTGTTATCGGCATTAAATCACTAAGTTTAATAGGTTCTGGCACCTCATTAGGAGATTCACTAAAATATTGTGTAAGCGTATTTTCATCTCTTATCATATATAGATAATCTGACGTTGTGGTATCAGATACTGGATTAGCGCGATCACCTGAACCTATTAATATTGCCTCATAAGGCGTTTGTTTTCTTGTTATGACGGTTTTTGAATCTATAGTAGTTGCGGTTACCTTACTAAAATACGTTCGAGCAATTTCAGGCTGATAGAAAAACTTCTGATTGGTAGTGCTAAAATTAGATAAAAGGGTCCCTTTCCAAGGTGTTTCGGAAGAATTAGGTTCATCTCCTGGCATATCAATTCGCCACACTTTGCCACCTGTATCACCAACATAAAGCCTATCAATTAATCCATCATAATCTGAATCTAGAATGCTAATATTACTTGGAATACTATCTAGGCCTGCATAGTGTGTATTTTTACTTTCGGTAATTGAGGGGGTCATACTCCAAAGTAATTTTCCTGATTTAGCATCAACAATATAAATTCCTCTGCCTTGTGTATCTGTTGATTTATTTTCATCTTTTTGTGGATCGTAACCCGCACCAAAAATTAGTACTGGATCTTCATTATTATGTCCAGATAAATTAATGTATCCAATATGAGGCTTAGACCAAGTTTGCCCTAATTCCGAATAATCTCCGAGCTCTGAAACTCCAGATTTAATTGTCCAAATTAGTTTGGGAGAATTAGGATTTGTTATATCTAAAGCATAGTAAGATTTCCCTCCTCTTCTCATACCAAAAAAAGCTAATACTGTATCATCGGTTGTATCTACTACCCCATCGTTATTAGCATCATCAAAAAAAACAGCAACTGGTGCATCCATACCATATACTTTACCTGCTTGATTTTGTTTTAATTTATTTAAGTTTGGATAAAGCTCTGTGGGTATAAATGCCCAACTTTCTTTAATGCCATTAGTTAAGTCAGTATTATCTTGAAACATATGAACAAACCCAGCATTTGTACCTAAGATTAAGCGAATATCATCATTACCATAATCTATTGCAATCGGTTTAGAATGTAATGGGTCACCCATAATATCTTGGCGTTTATCTGATGTTGAACCATCACCATTATCATCATCTACATCAATCCCCTGAGACCAAGAAAATAAGTTATCTAATTGTCCTGAAGTTGTGCCCATAAAAGCTGCAAGTTTATCATTGTCGTTATCTATACCAGCCATACCCAAAGCAGTTGATTTATTAAAAAAACTCATCAAGCCATCGCCACCATGAATATCGGTATAAATCTTACGCGTAGATTGGTTTGTTAACTGTAAATTAGCTCCGCCTTTTTTAACATCATTGCCATCAGCACTATTAGCACCTAACCAATAACTTTTCGCGGTATCTACAATTTCACCATCAACAACAGCAACGGCACCTGTAGAATCAAGAATATTATCCCCATCCACTTTGAATTTTTTTAGGTTTCCATGCCAACGAGTTGTTGTACTTGGATAAAACATTGCGTAATAGACATACTCGCCACTTTGAACTTTATTAGAATTATTACTTGCAACTGAAGGGGCTGTAAAACTTGTGTTGCTTGCCTTTATTGCACTGAATATTTGATTAAGAGAAGCTGTTAACTCACTAGAAGAATTCGCAGAATATGCTCCTCCACCTCCTAATGTCGCTGTATTAGTTAGTAAAGTTTGAGCACTACTAGGCATGCTACCACCAAAGCCTATCGTATGAGTTTTAGCGAAGTCTCTAATTAATGGAGTTCCTGGAAATAAATCGGTGGTGTCTTTATTCATATAGGCAGCAAGATCATCGAGATAATTAGATGTGCCTGACGATGCTAAATTATAAATATCAGTATCTTTACTATTATCATATGTAGGGGCTCCATCTGTCATTAAAATTATATTAACGCTATTATCACACCTAAGATCTGTTGCGCCATCTTCAAATGGTGAAATATATTTTTCTGATTGCTCTATTGTTTTATCTCTTTCATCTACATCTTCAGCAAATTCTATTTTCTGACCAGATAAATATAAATATGCTTCCCATAAAGTTTCTGATAAAGGTGTCGTTCCACCTGCGTCAATTTTATTATCTATCGCACTAGTTAAAACACTTTGATCTGAACCTAAACCTGAAATAACATAGCCACCTTCATCCGAGTAAAACCGCATCAAACCAAAATCAATATCATTATTAGCCGGATCATTAATTAGAGATTTTATTGCATTTTTAGCAATAACCATCTTTTTTTCTTTGCAATGACCACCATAATATTGTTTGCCGTCATACCAATAATAACCATTCTTACACTCACCAGGATATGTGATCTTACTATCCATACTACCTGATGAATCAAAGATAATTAATGCTCTTGGTTTCTCATTAAGATTATGAACTCTATCATTTACATATATTTCTATATCTTCTGCATATAGGTTTACAGAAAATGCAGCTAAAGAGATACAAGCTGCTGATTGTGCCACTGTTATTATTTTTTTGAACACTGTACTTCCTTTATCTTTAGCCCATTTCAGTTTTTTATAAAGACTTACCTGAGGTGCCTAGTGCTTGCACTATGCCATTATGAATTTCAATCTTATGTTTGCCATACCCATTAGAATCTTTATTACCATAATGTAATTTTGTTTCCATTCTTAAGTAATTACATTTCAATCCAGGTGTTGCAGCATATCTTCTCTCACACGCTAATAAATCTGGGCCATTGTTTTCATTAAACAATAATACTGTTGATTCAGAGTTCTCTGCTGTAATATCAAAGTTATTATCATCTTGGTCATCAAACTGCCCTTTAAGGAGAAAAAATTTACTATCTATGCCTGTTAACTTTTGCTTCCCGATCGACCTTTGAGAATCCCCTTTTACCAAATTTGATGCTATTTCCTTATCTTGTGAACCACTTACCACTTTAAGGTCGGTTGTACTTGAACTCATAAGTGTTACTGCAATGCCTGTGACTGCAAAAATCATTACTAAAGCCGTAATCAAAACAACGCCTGTCTGCTGTTGTCGGTTAAAGTGCATTTTGTGAGTTACCATTTTTCGATTCCCCCATTATTTATTTTTATAGTAGAAACAAAAAGTGAACGCTTAAACTGATCATCGAAATTTAAAGTTCTTACAGTTGCACCATTGCCACCTAGGGTAAATGTTCGTGGGACTGCAGGAGTTGTAAAGTCTTGTTCTAGAGATCTCACTAATAAAAATATTTGCACAGATATTATTTTAGCTGTCGATTGTTCCCAATCAGTAGCTCGCATTTGCTCAGTTGTCCTATATGTATCAACCCTATGATCCCCTGATGAATCAACACCATAAATTAATCGCATATCTTCTATGCCTTCCATAATGACATCATCTATAAAACTGCCATTATTTAAAGTTGATAATCGTTTTCTCATTAATGTTGGCACCATTGTCGATTTGCCGTTTATAATCTGGTTTTGATTTTCTGAGATATAATACATATGATGGTCATATTGCCAGATTGTTGCATTATCATGCGGTAAATCTATTATATCGTCCGTTCCAGGCAGTATTTGTCCCTCTCCAGGAGTTGTAATTAAATAATAATTCGCACTATTAGTTATTTGACCTTTAAAGTTATTTCCGAAGACTCCTTTCACCTGAATTAGATCTGTTCCCGGCATAGCAGTCGTAATACATATTAATTCATCACTGTTTTCAGCAACTTTTCCATATATATACCTAAAATTTGATGTTGAAATAACAGGGAAGCTACTATTATTTTCACCTTCAGCGCAATCGACACTTGGTGGGGTTGGAGGCGCACCAAACTTTGTTAAAGTCTCATAAATCAGTGTTTCGTGACCGTAAGTTCCCCAAAATCCAGCCCGTCCAATATCTTTGCTTAAAATATCCATCGCTAATCGGCCTGTTTCTTGTAGTTCACCTATTTCCAACGTAGCTTTGGTAGTTGTTTTCATACTTAAGTAAGTAAACATCACACCAGCTAAAACAAAAGCGCCCACAACTAAAGAGATCATCATTTCAATTAATGTAAAACCTTTATTTCTCATGATACTGGTCTCATAAAAATAAAACTATTAATTGATACTATCTTGCGGTTAGATTCATCAGAACCACAAGTAATTTTTGTATTAGCTGTGGATTGTTTGACATTTTGCCTGCCAACCCAGGAAATAGTGACATTTAAATTAACTTGATCTTGGTCAATAGTAGGTGTGATACAAATAGAGGCTCGAGATAAAGTACCAGTTCCTTCATTGGCTTTAATTGCTCTGAGCCACTGTTGGATATCAAAATTTGCAAGTGCAATATCTGTACATGGGGAGTTCAAACACGCCGTTGAATTATTAATATCTTCAGGCGTAGCAAAATGAATCTCAGTATTATAAAGTGCCATAGCCGCAGCGGTATCATTTGCCGCTATTCGGCCAATAACGTCATTCGCTAAGTTTAAAGCAGCAGCACGTTGCAGAGAATCATAACTTGCTTGTTTAGCTTGTGCTTGCAGTGCTACAGCGCCTAATAAACCCACTGTGAGTACAACAAATGCAATTAAAGTTTCTAATAAGGTGAAACCTTTATTTTTAGATGGCGTCATCAATTGCCCTTCTTCTTATTATTATTCGGTACTTTAGTATTAAATTTTTGACTAAATAGGAAAGTATTTATTTAATTGTGTGATTTTTAACATATATTGTCTCTAGGGACAAGTTGTTATCAAAGTTTGTATCATGTTAATAAATGTGAAATAGAGTTTTTACTTAAGAAGATAAGAGCTCAGAACGAGCTCTTATTTATATTAATGGATTTATCTTAATTCAATTGGTACAGCAAACACTGTATTTTCGATCACTCCAGGGTTTTGTATCACTTCATCACCACCCCATTGTTTTAATTGTGCAATAACTTGCTGAACTAAAATATCAGGTGCAGATGCACCAGCTGTTACTCCAACAGTGTTCGCTTTTTCAAGCCAACTTTGCTCCATAGAATCAGCATCATCAATCAAATAAGCTGGCGTGCCTAATTTATCTGATACTTCTCTTAATCGATTAGAGTTTGAACTATTTTTTGCACCAACCACTAATAATACATCAACCTTTGCAGCTAAATCGCGCACTGCATCTTGACGATTTTGTGTAGCGTAACAAATATCATCTTTTCGTGGACCATCAATATTCGGAAACTTGTCTCTGAGTGTATTGATAACATCAGCTGTATCATCTACAGATAAAGTCGTTTGGCTACAATACATTAAGTTATCAGGATTTTTAACCTCTAAAGTGGCGACGTCATCAACTGTTTGCACCAAATAAATACCGCCATCAGCATTATCGTATTGACCCATAGTGCCTTCAACTTCAATATGACCTTGATGACCTATTAAAATACATTCAATGCCTTTACGGCTAGCACGTGTTACTTCCATATGCACTTTAGTAACTAGCGGACATGTCGCATCAAATATTTTAAGCTCACGTCGTTTTGCTTCTTTGCGTACAGCTTGAGATACGCCATGGGCGCTAAAAATAACAATGCTGTCGTCAGGTATTTGATCTAACTCTTCAACAAAAATTGCACCACGCTCTTTAAGGCCGTTTACAACAAATTTATTGTGCACAACTTCATGTCTTACATAAATAGGCGCTTTAAAAATATCTAAAGCACGCTCAACTATGCTGATCGCACGATCTACACCAGCACAAAATCCTCGTGGATTTGCTAGCATGATTTTCATGAGATTGTTGCCTCTGAATTTTTAACTTCAATAATTTCAACGTCAAACGTTAATTTTTGACCACTTAATGGGTGATTAAAATCAACAGTAACTGATTCTCCTGCTACTTCACGGATAATTCCCGGAAGCTCTGATCCATCAGGTTGGGTAAATGCGATAATGGCACCTACTTGAGCAGGTGTTTCTGCACCAAACTTTGTACGATCAAGATGATAAATATTATCAGGGTTTGGCATACCAAAAGCATCTTCTGGCTCAAGCGCAAATGACTTATTATCACCCGCTTTAAGGCCTAATAAACATTTTTCAAAGTTTGCAGTTAAGCTACCATCACCCATTACTAACTTTGCAGGCTTATTATGAACTTTACTTGAATCAGCAGCAGAGCCATCTGATAATTTAATTGAAAAGTGAAAAACGACTTCAGAGTTATCATTAATTAAAACTGGCATTATTGTGTACCTTCTTTCTTTTGTTCTTTAGCTGATTTAACTTTCTCTTCCAAAAATGCATCTATTAACAATAGACCTGCACCGACACATATTGCACTATCGGCAATATTAAATACTGGGAAATTCCATGTTTTATAAAATACATGAAGGAAGTCAACAACATAACCATAAGCTAATCTGTCGTATAAGTTTCCTAACGCACCTGCTAGTACTAATGCATAAGCTGAACCGAGTAATTTATTGCTCGCTGGTAACTTTTTTAACCACCATATTAATAGCCCGCTTATTGTTATGGCTATAATACTAAAAAACCAACGCTGCCAACCACCCGCATCAGTTAAAAAACTAAATGCTGCGCCGTAGTTATGTACATAAGTAATTTTAAAAACAGGTATAAGCTCTATAGACTCATATAGCTTCATTTGTGTACTAATCATAATTTTAGTCACTTGATCTGCTATTAGCATCACTAAAGTTAACCATAACCAAACTAATCCTGATTTTGCTTTAAACAAAATATACTCCTGTATTATTTATATATAATAAAGGGCGAATAAATCCGCCCTTTGATCTTGTTATATTATTTTAATAGTAAGCTTATGCAAATTTACGAACTTCGCCTTCACCATCTATATTGGTAACACAACGTCCACAAATATCACTATGTCCTTCAATCGAACCTACATCATCAGTGTAATGCCAACAGCGCTCACATTTCGTTGCATCAGTTGACTCTACTTGAATAAATAAGTTTTCAACTTCAGTTTCAACCGCACCTTCTGGCTTTGAAGATACAACTTCAACATTCACTTTAGATACTAATAATACAAATCTTAGTTCTTCACCTAACGCAGTTAATTTATCAGCCAACTCTTGATCCGCTGAGATAGTAACATTAGCTTGTAAAGTCGCACCAATCACTTCTTCTTTACGTACTGCTTCCAATACACGATTTACTTGATCGCGTACTGTTAAGATTGTTTGCCAATGATCATTTAGCTTCTCAGAGTCTGACTTCACTAAACCGTCATACCATTGACCTGTGAATACAAATTCTTCGCGCTCACCTGGTAGTGCTTGCCAAATTTCTTGAGCTGTAAAGCTCATAATAGGCGCCATCCAACGTGTCATCGCTTCAGCAATGTGGAATAACACAGTTTGACAAGAACGACGTGCAATACCTTCTGTTTTAGCTGTGTACTGACGATCTTTAATGACGTCTAAGTAGAAAGCACCTAACTCTAGTGTACAGAAATTCATTAGTTTTTGTGTAACAAGTAACATTTGGTACTCGTCATACGCATTTACGATTTCTTCTTGTAGTACAGCAGCTCTGTCTAAGATCCACTTATCTAAGTCAACTAAATCATCATATGCAACCATATCAGTCTTAGGATCAAAACCCGCTAAGTTAGATAATAAGTAACGGCTTGTATTACGAATACGGCGATACCTATCTGCTGCACGGTTAAAGATTTCATCTGATACTGTCATTTCAGCAGTATAATCTGTTGATGCAACCCATAAACGCAAGATATCAGCACCAAGTTTGTTCATGATATCTTGTGGAGAAATCACATTGCCTAAAGACTTAGACATTTTGTGACCTTTTTCATCAACCGTAAAACCATGCGTTAATACTTGACGGTAAGGTGCATGACCATTGATCGCAACAGATGTCATCATTGAAGACATAAACCAACCACGATGTTGATCTGACCCTTCAAGATATAAATCAGCTGGACCAGTTAGCTCCTCACGTGCATCTACAACACATGCATGAGATACACCAGAATCAAACCATACATCTAACGTATCAAGGATCTTAACATAACGCTCACTATCAGCTTCGTTTAATAACTCGTTTACTTCTAAGTCATACCAAGCTTGAATGCCTTTTTCTTCAACACGTTTTGCAACTTGTTCAATTAAAGTTTTTGAATCTGGGTGAAGTGCGCCAGTATCTTTATCTACGAACAATGCAATTGGTACACCCCAAGTACGTTGGCGAGAAATACACCAATCCGGACGACCTGTTACCATATTTGAGATACGGTTTTCACCCCAAGCTGGGATCCATTGTGTTTTTTCAATTTCAGATAAAGTATCGCCACGTAAATTAGCTTGATCCATGCTTACAAACCATTGTGGTGTCGCGCGGAAAATAATTGGCGTTTTATGCCTCCAACAATGTGGATAGCTATGCTCTAACGCTTGGTGATGCATTAAAGTATTTTTTTCTTTTAATACTTCAATCACACTCGCATTTGCTTTAAATACATGCTGACCAGCAAATAAAGGTGTATCCGGTAAATAAACACCGTTAGCCCCTACAGGATTCGCTATTTCAAGGCCGTATTCTTTACCAACAATGAAATCTTCTTGACCATGGCCTGGCGCAGTATGAACAGCACCTGTACCTGAGTCAGTTGTTACATGCTCACCTAATACAACTGGTACTGAGAAATCATAAAACGGGTGTTGTAATTGTAAATGCTCAAGCTCGCTACCTTTACAGTAACCTAATGCATGGTACTTATCGAAACCAAAACGGTCCATTGCATCTTTAACAAGTTCAGAACCTAAAACAAAGCGACGTTTACCTTCTTCAGTTTCAACTTGAACTAAGCTATATTCAATATTTTCATGTAAAGCAACACCACGGTTAGCAGGAAGTGTCCAAGGTGTTGTTGTCCAAATAACAACATCAACTTGACCTTCGCCTTTATGACCTTCAGGTAAATTAAATTTACTTTCAAGTGCCGATTCATCTAAAAACTTAAAGCTTACATCAATTGCTGGTGATTGCTTATCTTGATATTCAACTTCAGCTTCAGCTAATGCAGAACCACAATCTGTACACCAATGAACAGGTTTTGAACCTTTATGTAAGTGACCTTTATCAATAATGCGCCCTAAAACACGGATTGCATTTGCTTCAAAATCAAAGTTCATTGTTAGATATGGATTACTCCAATCACCAAAAACACCTAAACGGATAAAATCTGTTTTTTGGCCTTCAACTTGCTTTTTAGCGTATTCACGACATTTTTCACGGAATTGTGCTGCCGTTACTTTTTTGCCTGGCTTGCCTACTTTTTTCTCTACTTGAAGCTCAATTGGTAAACCATGACAATCCCAGCCAGGAATGTAAGGTGCATCAAAGTCAGATAAAGTCTTTGCTTTAATAATAATATCTTTAAGGATTTTATTTACTGAATGACCTAAGTGAATATTACCGTTTGCATATGGAGGTCCATCATGCAAAATAAAAGGTTTTTTACCTTTTTTAGCAGCACGGATCTTGCCGTAAAGATCTTTTTCGTTCCAATCTTTTAGCATTTTCGGCTCACGATTAGCCAAGTTACCACGCATTGGGAATGCAGTTTGTGGTAGATTCAGAGTATGCTTGTAGTCGCTCATTTATTTAACTTTCCGTATCTTAGATATTGGTCAAACCAAAACACTGCTTGGCAACTTTAACATCGGCATCAATTTGTGCGATAAGTTGATCAAGCGTATCAAATTTTTGTTCATTGCGAAGTTTAGTAATAAGCTCCACACTTATAAATGTTCCATATATATCTTGCTTAAAGTCGAAAATATGCACTTCAAGCAACATTTTTTGTCCATTAAGGGTTGGCTTAGAACCGACATTAGCCACCCCATAATATTCTTTATCAGATATTTTTATTTTTACAGCAAAAACACCATTAACTGGGCTTACTTGCCTTTTAAGGGCGACATTCGCTGTTGGAAATCCTAATTGCCTACCTTGTTTACAGCCATGGATCACACGTCCTGAAATTTGATAAGCGTGCCCTAGCATATCATTAGCTTGCTCTATTTCATTTTTAGCTAGTGCATCTCTAATTGCAGTACTACTCACTCTACAATCGAGTTTTCGAAAACTACGGGTGCTTTTAACAGTCATATTTAACTGGGCGCCAATTTCAACCAGCATTTTAAAGTCGCCAACTCGTCCTTTACCGAACCTGAAATCGTCACCAATAGTGAGGGCTTTAACACCTAATTTATTAATTAATATTTCACGAATAAAATGATCTGCTGACAAATTTGCAAAATTTCGATTGAAATTTATGCAAATAACACGTTTTATACCTAACTTTTTAAGAAGAATTAATTTATCTCTTAAACGCGTTAACCTAGGCGGTGCTTTGTCTTTTGCAAACAACTCTTGCGGCTGCGGCTCAAACAACATCACAGTGCTTGGCAGGTCTAACATATCAGCGTCTTTAATTAAGCCATTTAAAACAGCTTCATGACCTAAATGTACACCATCAAAATTACCTATTGTTAATACACAATCTCGATGCCTAGCTCTAATATTGTGGATGCCTCTAATTAGCTCCATAACCTAAATATGACCTACAATTTTATTATTAAAATATCAAAGTCGCGATTATAGACTTTTTTTCGCAAAGGATACATTTTTTATTGTATTTACTCTTATACCAAAAACAAACAATAGAGAAAAATACGTAATAATCGCAATTAATAACAATGAAAACAAATATACTATCTGCTGCCCCAACCCTATCGATTGCCATATTAATTGCTGTTCACACCAGTAGGTAACAAATGCCATCACTAAACTAGACACGATGCATTTCAGGGTAAAGCCAACACTAAATCGTGAAAACTTATAAACCCCTTGTTTTGATAAAAAGTAATATAATAAAAACGCATTACACGTTGCCGATAGTGATGTTGCCAAAGCTAAACCGATATAACCTAAAAATGAAGCCAAAATTAAATTAAACACCATATTTAAAATTAATGCCGCTATGCCTATTTTCACTGGTGTTTTTGTATCTTGCCTTGCATAAAACCCTGGAGCTAGTACTTTTATAAGCATAAAGCTTACTAAACCCACCGCATATGCAGTTACACCGAAAGAGACTTGAGTAACATGATCTACTTCACTATTAATAAAAGCGCCATGACCAAACAAAACGGTAATGATTAAAGGACTTAAAACAATTAAGCCCATAAATGCAGGTAAACCTAACCAAAGCACAAACCTAACACCCCAATCTAAAGTATCTTGAAAATCCGTACCTTCTTTATTTACATGCAATTTAGATAATGCGGGTAAAATAACGGTCGCAATACCAATACCAAACAAGCCTAATGGAAACTCAATTAAGCGATCTGAGTAATATAACCAAGCAATAGAACCATTAATTAAAAAAGTAGCAATAACAGAATCAAGCAATAAATTTATTTGACTTACAGATACACCAAATAAAGCAGGGATCATCAATTTACGTACTTTTTTTACATTCTCATCTTGCCAAGCCCATTTTGGTCTCGCTAACATTTTTGCACGATATAAAAATGGAATTTGGAAAAGTAGCTGGACAACTCCACCAATAAATACACCTAGCGCTAACGATAAAGCACCAAACTCAAATTTATCATGAAAATATAAAGCACAGCTAATAATAGATATATTGA
This sequence comes from Pseudoalteromonas sp. C2R02, assembly GCF_018860845.1. Taxonomy (NCBI): domain Bacteria; kingdom Pseudomonadati; phylum Pseudomonadota; class Gammaproteobacteria; order Alteromonadales; family Pseudoalteromonadaceae; genus Pseudoalteromonas; species Pseudoalteromonas sp. C2R02. The sequence continues at coordinate 179,829 of NZ_JAHKQC010000037.1, forward strand.
GTAAAACAGGTGTAAAAGCAGCAACAGCAAATTTGTTATATACATTAAGCACAGCGCCAGATAAGGCAACTAAACTAATAAAAAATAAATAAGGAAAAGTAAATTTAAGCATCAAAGATAACAAAGCATATTTATCTGTTGAAATACTAGAGTCTGAAGATGCAAACCAACCAGCGCCAAATAAAGCAGCTATAACAGGCGAAGCAATCACACCTAAAATAGTAACAGATAATAAAATCGTACCCAATGTACCCGCTGCATTTGCGACAAACATTCTTACTTTGTCATCACCATGCTGTTCTTTTACTTCAGTTAAAACTGGAACAAATGCTTGTGCAAATGCTCCTTCTGCAAATAACCGTCTTAAAAAATTTGGTACTTTATTCGCTAACAAGAATATATCTGCCGCAGCACCTGCTCCTAATAAATGCGCTGTTACTGCATCTCTGACTAACCCGAGTATTCTTGAAAGGAATGTCATAAAACTGACTATCATCCCTGAACGAAACAAACCTTTTGCCACGCTAAACCTTTTTGATAAATTTAAGAACACGCATTATGACATAATAAGTGTACTTAGGTACTAGGCGATTCATATAAGCTTTGATATAATCTCCACATTAACTGCTGCGATGGCCTACTGTGTTAAAACGCTAAAGAAATGAAAATTTCATCGTTTTAATATAAATATGCATTAAATTAGTGGTTTTTATATAAAGGCCATTGACATTTTCAATAAAAAGAGGCATATTCCTCGGCCATAAATTCAAAGCTTTATTTTTAGATTGTTAGGAGCAAACCTTGGCTAACATCAAGTCTGCAAAAAAACGCGCTTTAACTAGCGAAAAACGCCGTAAACACAATGCAAGTCGTCGTTCAATGATGCGTACTTTTTTCAAAAAAGTAGTAGCAGCAATTGAAGCTGGTGACAAAGAAGCTGCAACTTTAGCATTTAATGCTGCTGTTCCAGTTCTAGACCGTTACGCAACTAAAGGTCTTATTCACAAAAACAAAGCAGCTCGTAACAAGAGCCGTTTATCTGCAAAAATCAAAGCACTTTAGTCGCTTTTGTTTTAGCTTTTAAAAAACCGGCTTATGCCGGTTTTTTTATATCTTAAATTTAACCCACAAAAACGTCATTAACCCTAGCCATATCAATCCTAACAATTAAGCAGCAAACCTAGCCCATTACAAAATCAGTCATATGAATATCAGTAGAGATAGAATTGACTGTTTAGCTGACTATTTAAAGCGTTCAATATAGCCAGCAAATATGAGAGGTTAATAATTAAGGTAATTGAAGGTCTGGTGCGAATTTTTTTAAGATAGCGGCTATTTTTTTAGGGGAAAAAGGTTTTACAACAAATCCTTTAGCACCCTTATCAATTGCATCTTTGACATTTTCTACAGTAGAGTGAGCAGACACCATCACAACGTTTGTTTGTGGACTTATTTCATTTAATTTAGCGATAATATCTTTGCCATTGCCATCAGGAAGTTCAATGTCTAAAAATACAATTGAAAACTTATGTTCTTCGCATAATTGTAAACATTGGGAAGCGGTTGACGCTTCATTTATAATGTTAATACCTAAATGCATAAGTGTTTGATGAAGGAAGTTTCGGACAGTACCGACGTCATCAACTATTAAAACCGAAAAGTTATCATTCATATATTCATTCCACTGATTCTTGTTATACTTACAGTATATACCTATTACAATATTTGTTGCGGTTACACTTTCCATTATCAAGTAAATAATAATTATGTCTATAAAAATAAAACAACAAAAGCTACTTAAGCCCGAAGATCTTAAGAAAAAGCAAAAAAAAACTAAAAAGCAAGTGGTTAAACCGAGTCCTGCACATAGTAAAAATACTCAAAAGTCTAAAGGCTTAACTAATGAGGCAAAAAAATCAAATACTAAAAGTATCAAATTTTTAGCTTTTATTGTTTTTCTATCACTTATTTATTTTATATCGCCTAAACCTCAATTACTTACATATGAAAAAGTGGGCATTATAAATAAAAGTATTTATTGGCCAGGGTTTTATAATTTTAAACCTTTTATTTTAGATTCTAACCTTAAAGCAAATGCAAACATTAGTGCTAACCACTTATTTTTATGCCATCAGACTATTACAACTCTGCCTTGCCAAAAATATAGGATAATTAATACTGAAGGAACGATTGCTGTAGCAATGTTTTTATATAAAGAAAGATTTTAGATTAGAAAAACTAATGTGAAATTCTAAAAAAATCTCGTTTGAAGTTAAACCATGACTTGAAGATAATAGCCTCCTTTGAAATTGAGGCAAGAATAATGGAACAAGTTTTTTTAAATAGTATAAATATTTTAGGGTTTATTTTGTGTTTGGGTGCTTTTTTTATAAAAGATAGCTTTTGGCTAAAAGTATCCGCTATGCTTGGTATGAGTATTTTATTCACAGTTAATACATTAGGAAACTTTCCAACAGGTATGCTTTCTAACATTAGTCTAGTATTAATAAATACTTTCTGTCTTTTTAAATTATTTACATACCACTTAGAACAATAAGACATTGCTCTAAGTGGTTTTTAAAGCTTTAAGATGCTAGAAAATAGTTTAAATGTGACTCAGGGCTTACCTCATTTGCAGATGCCTGATTAAACCAAGCCGAAACCGCTAACACAACAACTGCACATGCTACTGAACTAAGTCGGATCCCACGACTGGTTGCCCTATTCATAATCACTCCAATTTTTTATTTTTATTATTTGGTTTTATTAGAACGTTTTTTGTTCGAAACTAGTGTACTTAAAGTTTTCAGAATTAACAATATATTTACACATATATTTGGTAATTAACAAATACACCTTTTAAAAATTAAATAAACTTCAATTAAATAAAAAACTTAGAACAAATCCAAGCATTAAAACCACATAAAAATAAAGGTTAATTTCACTGTAACTTATTCTAAATCAATTTTTACCATAGGATAATTTAGAGCATTTAATTGCTTGATCTACATCAAATAACTGCAAGCGAAAAGAAAAGATAATGTCGTCATTAACTGAAATCACTCATAACATCGGAGCAGAATTATGAGAAATGTATTAAAATCATCTTTAGTAGCAGCGACTCTTATTGCAACACCTTTTGCACATGCAGATTTTCTTGATAATTTAAGCGTAAACATTGGTGCAATTACAGTAGCACCAGATAGTGGCACATCAAATATCGACCAAGACCCTTCTCTAGGTTTAGGTGTTGATTCAAACACGCAGTTAGGTATTACTTTTGATTACGCTTTAAATGATAACTGGGTATTAGAGTTAATTGCAGCAACACCATTTAGCCATGACATTTCAGGCGAAGCAGGTTTAGCTGGCGCTGATATTGGCTCAACTAAACAGTTACCACCAACATTACTAGCACAATATCATTTTGGTGATTCAAATGCGGCATTTCGCCCATTCATAGGTGCAGGTCTTAACTACACAATGTTTTTTGATGAGCAAGCAGGACAAGATCTTAAAGATACTCTTGGCACTGATGATGTTGAAATCAAATTAGACGATTCATTTGGTTTAGCTGCACAAATAGGTTTTAACTACATGTTAAATGAAAAATGGGGCATTCATGCGATGGCCTCATACATGGATATTGATAGTGATGCAGAAGTATTTGCTGACGGTAAAAAAGCACTTACTTCAACTGTTGCCATTGATCCAACAGTATTTATGTTAGGTATGAAATATAAATTCTAGATCTTTTTTCAAAAGTTATATTTCTAGATTATAAGCCAATTACATTATGTTATTGGCTTATTTTCTTTTAATAGTTCAATTTTAACTCTGCTCATCTACTAGCAACAATTTTATTTTCGTTTATACTTTTTTATTAAGTAAAAAAATTTTATCGTAAATAAACAGAGGTATAACTATGCTTAATAAAAATAAATGTATCCTCCTCCTATCAACTTTTTTTCTTTCTTTACCTGCATTTGCAAACTTCAATTTTAAAGGAGATGGCACACTTTCTTACCCGACTGGTATCTCCAAACCATTCAACTTTGGTTTCGCATGGAATGATAAAACACAAAAATTCACTATCGGTAATAAATCATATTCAATGGAGCAAGTACCTGACTCCTACTCTATTGCGTTAGCTATTAGTAAAAATGAAAAAATAGTATGGGTGCAAGAATTTGCTAAAGGATATTTTGAACAGTTTGAATGGCAAATTGATAAACATACATTGAAATTAGAAAAACAAAAATTCGAAAATAAAGTATTAGGTAATTATGTTTTGACCCTGGACGATAACCAGTATTTTTTCACCAGTCGAACGGCAAGCCTAACCATAAAGTTTAATGAAGATGGGATCAAAGGGATTTCAATTGAAGGTGTGACAAAAGATTTTGGTACTAAAAAATAAAAAACCTAACAAGCGAGAATAACCCTTGTTAGGTTTTAATTTATAAACTGGCTAATCAAGAATATACTTTTAAACTTTAATTGTTTTACGGTTAATACCGTACTCTCTTAATTTATTTGCCACTGCGGTGTGACTTAACCCGAGTCGCTTAGCCAGCTGCCTTGAGCTTGGGTAAGCAGGGTATAATTTGCGAAGTAAAGTTGATTCAAAACGTTTCACGGCTTGATCTAAACTGCCTTCAAAATCAGATTCCAAATAGCCTAAATCATTTGTAAAACTTGGTAACTGTAAATGTTCAATTCCAAGTTTTTCATCATCCAATAAAGAAACCGCTCTATATAAAGCATTTTCTAACTGCCTTATATTGCCAGGCCATGGGTATTGCTCTAAAAATGCGAGGCACTCAGGCGTTAACTCTGGCACTTTCACACCCATTTGATGGGCATATTTTTGTATAAAATGATTTGAAAGTGGTGAGATATCAGCCTTTCGATCTCTCAATGGTGCAATATCTAAAGTAAGTACGTTAATACGATAGTAAAGATCTTCACGAAAAGCTCCTTCTTGTACCATGCCTGGCAAATCTTTTTGTGTCGTTGCGATAATGCGAACATTTACCTTTACTTCATTTTCATCACCAACACGACGAAATGTACCATCTTGTAAAAATCTTAATAATTTTGTTTGTAGCTGAGTAGACATTTCCCCTACTTCATCTAAAAAAACAGTACCACCATCTGCTTGTTCTAAAATTCCCCGTTTGGTCAGTGATTCATTAGTATGATCGATATGACCAAATAATTCGGACTCCGCAACGTTATCAGGTAAAGAGGCACAAGATAACGCTAAGAAAGGTTTCATAGAACGGTTAGATGAGAAATGACATGCCCTAGCAAGTAATTCTTTGCCTGTGCCAGTCTCTCCTAAAATCAAAATTGGTGCCTCTAAGTGAGAAATTCTTTTCGCTTCTCGGACTACACGTCGCATTGCAGTACTTTGACTTTGTATAGAAGAAAAGCTTTCTTGGCCGTAACGTCTAAATACACTCACTTGTTGACCTAAGCGACTTTGAGATTTAATATTAATAACCGCACCGGCTAATATATCTTCACTAGATGCATCAGGTACGGAGATAGGTAAAATATCAGCAATGAAATCTTCACCTGAGACCTCAACTCTCACCGTTTGGCCCAGCACTTCATCGCTTTCTAGCCAGCGATTAAAGTTAAAACCTTTTAATAGATTATTAATATTTAAATCTATGACTTCGAACTTATCAATGTTTAAATCTCTTGCTGCGGCATCATTACATAGGCGAACACAACCTTTAGTATCAATAGAAATAATACCATCAGGTAAAACACTTAATAAGGTTTTGAGTTCATTATGTTCTCTTTCTGATGGCATAAAAGCAGTTGTTTTAACATCTTCTACACCATCAATCAGACGAATTTCAGGCATCAGTTTTTGAAAAATTTCAAACTCAATCGGCGGCATTGAAATAAACATTTTACTATTGATAGCATCTACTTCAATGCCTTTTAAATCGACTTGATAACTTACTAAAATATTCAATACTTCCTGTGCGATCCCCATACGATCAGCACAATGAATTTCCAGACGCATAAAACCTCAGAGCATATAAATTGCAGATAGCTGAATCATACTGCAATTTACATATAAAAAAACTCATTTTGTAAAGAATTTTGCACATTTTTAATATTTTAAAACTTATATGTTAGAACTAAAACGCCTTTATTTAGGCTCTAATTTTAATTTTTATGAGACTGAACCTGCCATAAAGCGGCATAAAAACCATTTTTATTAAGTAATTCAATATGTGTTCCCTGCTCTTTTATTTCCCCTTTTTCCATATAAAATATTTCATCTGCATCTATGATAGTTGACAACCTATGTGCAATAACCAGACTTGTATGTCCCGTTGCAATGTTTCTTAGTGTTTCCATAATGGCAGCTTCATTGTGGCTATCTAATGATGATGTCGCTTCGTCAAAAATTAAAATGGGGGTTTTTTTCAATAAACTTCGTGCAATAGCAACTCTTTGTTTTTCTCCACCAGAGAGTTTTAATCCTCGCTCTCCTACTTGAGTGTTTAACTTATCAGGTAGTGAATCAATAAAGTGACTCAATTGTGCATCATTAATCGCTTGTTTAACTTCATCATCTGTTGCATCTAATCTGCCATAACGCACATTTTCTAAAATACTATTATTAAATAACACAATATCTTGAGGCACAATTGCGATTTGCTTTCGGGCCGACTCTAAAGAATAATCTAGTATATTTTGCTCACTAATGAGTATCTGCCCTTCATTAATATCATAAAACCGATAAAGTAATTTAGTGATAGTAGATTTTCCTGCGCCACTAGGGCCTACAATCGCAACTTTTTGCCCCGATTTAATTTTAAAACTGAGATCAGTGATGGTATTAGTCTTATTTTTATAAGCAAAACTCACATTTTTAAACTCGATATCTGCATTTTTAAGCTTTAAATCAGGCGCATCTTTAACTTCTGTTATATTTGATTTCACACTAAGTAGCGCAAACATGTTTTCTATATTTGCTAATGAACCTTTTATTTCTCGATATACAAAACCTAAAAAGTTTAATGGGATAAATATCTGCATCATAAAAGCATTCACTAATACAAAGTCACCTAACGTCATATTTTTTTGACTTACATCTATAGAAGCCAATGCTAAAGTAGCAGTCATAGCTAATGCAATAATTAACGCTTGTCCGCCATTTAATACAAATAATGAAAGTCTGTTTTTTCGTCTAGCAAGTTGCCAATTAGCCAAATCTTTATCATACGCATTTTGCTCGTATTGCTCGTTATTAAAATATTTAACCGTTTCAAAATTTAACAGGCTATCTACTGCTCTTGTATTCGATTGGTTATCAGCCAAATTTGCTTGTTTTATATATTTAAGTCGCCAATTTGTCGCTTTAATCGAAAATAAAACATAAAGGATCACTGCTGTAATGATGATTAATGCATACTCAAAACCATAATTTATACTTAATATACCTATAACAAAGCTTAACTCTAAAATTGTAGGTCCAATATTAAAAACAAAAAATCGCATTACAAAACTAATACCTGATACACCCCTTTCTATGTCTCTGGCCAAGCCTCCTGTTTTTCTATTGAGATGAAACTCCAAATCTAGTTTGTGAATATGCGTATAAACCTCAAGGCTGATCCTTCTCATTGCATGTTCTGTTACGCGACCAAAAAGCACATCTCTGAGTTCAGAAAAAAGCACATTTGTAAACCTCACGGCACCATAGGCCGCGACTAGCATCAAGGGTAATATCAGCTCTGGCGTTGACAAGTTTTGCTGTTCATCCAGTAAATCAACTGTATTTTTTAAGATAAAAGGTAAATACACACTTGCAACCTTTGCCAAGGCTAAGCATATAAATGCCAAAATGATGCGATTTTTATATTCTGTTAGATACGGGATAACCCGTTTGAAAATAGCTAAATTAAAAGCGCTTGCAGGATCAGGTGTCGTAAAACCATGTTTCATATTTATTCATGCCTATTTTTTATACTGTTGATTAAAACAGCCAACTACTCAGAGCAGCTAAAGCTTTTACTAAGACTTAGGTATATGTATACTAACTTGAAGTAATTTAATTAACATGACCTATTTTTATGAGCTTTTATCGCTTTTTAATTGTGGTATCAGGATGTTTAAAATAGATTATTAATTATTACCGATTAAAACACACACATGGCCACCCGTTTAATACTAGGTTATTAACACCTTGATTAAACGAAAGCAATTATAACATACAGGCCAAAACGATAAATTGATTTAGGAAATTAACAATGAGTTCGATTCCAAAGACTGGAGATTTTTTAGGACACCCTAAGGGGCTGTTCTTACTGTTTGGTACCGAAATGTGGGAACGTTTTGGTTATTACGGTATGCGTGCCATTTTGGTACTTTACCTCGTAGCTAGCGTACAAGATGGCGGTTTTGGTTGGACCCCTGCTGAAGCATTAGGACTTTACGGTACATTTACCATGGCGGTTTATGTTACTCCTTTAATAGGTGGTTGGTTAGCCGATAACTATATTGGTCAACGAAAAGCAATTATCTTTGGTGGCATTATTTTCGCTGCAGGTTATTTTACCTTAGGTATTCCTAAAACTATGCTAGTTGGCATGGAAGAAGAAGTTTTTTATCTTGGTCTAACATTAATCGTAATCGGTAATGGTTTTTTTAAAGCAAATGTATCTAGCTTAGTTGGCGAATTATATGATGATGGCGATCATCGTCGCGATGGTGCTTTTACTATTTTCTATATGGGTATTAACTTAGGTGCATTTATGGCACCACTAATTGTTGGCTATTTAGGCGAGCAAGTAAACTGGCACTACGGTTTCATCGCAGCCGGTTGTGGTATGTTAATTGGTTTAGTTTTACAACTTACTTTAGCAAATAAATACCTTGGTAATATTGGTGTTGAACCTTCAGCTAAACGCACTAAAGGCGATAAAAAAGCAGATGTACCTTTGACTAAAGAAGACTTTGATCGTATGAAAGTTATTTTAATCATGAGTATGTTTTCTGTTATTTTCTGGGCTGGATTTGAACAAGCCGGTGGTTTATTTACAATATATGCTTCAGAATTTACCAACCGTGACTTAATGGGTTTTGAAGTACCAGCTTCTTGGTTCCAATCTCTTAATGCAATGTTCATTATTTTATTAGCCCCTGTAATTGCCACAGTTTGGGTTAAAATGGGCAAAAAAGAGCCAACATCACCGGTTAAATTTGCTTTAGCGATGTTATTCTTAGCACTTGGTTTCTTTGTTATGTTATGGGCGACTATGGTACAAGGTGGTGATACAACTGTTAAAGTAACAATGCTATTCTTAGTATTCGCTTATTTATTCCACACATTAGGTGAATTATGTTTATCGCCTATCGGTTTATCTCTAGTGACAAAACTAGCGCCGCTTAAATATGCTTCTGTATTAATGGGGATCTGGTTCTTATTCACTGCATTATCAAATAAACTGGCTGCATTTATTGGTTCATTTGTTGGCGAAGGTCAAGAAATGGTTAATAACGCAGGTACTATCTTTATGTCTGTTGGTTTTGCTGCATTAGCAACTGGTCTTATTATATTCTTAAGTGCTAACAAACTTATTTATTGGATGCATGGTGCTGAAGGTGATAGCCATCATACTGAAGAAGAGAACCTTGAAGAAGAGTTAGAAGTAACAGCGACACGTTAATTTCAACTTTAATTTGATATACTAAAAACCCAAAGAGAAATCTTTGGGTTTTTTAGTTTATGGCGTTCAATCATGTATTTAATGCCTATTTATTTAAAAAAAATGTTATTCATCTGTTCATTAACTTTTACTGATTATTGAGTTAACATACAAGCGTATAATAAGTAAAAAAGGAACTGAAATGCGAAGTAAAACCAGAAAAGGTGCCAGTCTAAAAACGCAAATTTATGGTTTAGTCATTTTTTTAGGCATTGTTTCGTTTATTGGTAGTTTATTAATAAGCGTAGAACATACAAAAGATTATTTAAATGAGCAAATGGGTAGCCATGCCCAAGATACTGCAACGAGTTTAGGCTTATCAATTTCCCCCTATTTAGATGAAGAAAATATCATTATTGCAGAAACTATGGTTTCCGCGATTTTTGATTCTGGATATTATGCCGCTATGGAGCTTAAAACCATTGATGGTAAGGTCCTTATTAACCGCCAAAACCCAAATCAGGTCGATACTGTTCCAGCTTGGTTTATTGATATGTTTGCGTTGTCTCCTCCTACAAGAGTAAGTGAAATAAATAATGGATGGCAAATCGTTGGCAACTTATCTGTAACCAGCCATGCGGGTGTTTCTTATTTCCAATTATGGCAATATGGTAGCAAAGCATTTATCGCATTTTTCTTTATTCTCTTATTTAGTTTAATTATCGCATATTTCATTTTAAGCGCAGTATTGAAACCGTTAGCTATGGTTGAGCATCAAGCAATTTCAGTTTCCAAAAAACAGTTTATCCATAACGGCGCAAAACCATTTACCAGAGAGCTCAAAGTTGTAATAGAAGCATTAAATTCTATGGTTGCCAATGTGCAAAAAAACTTTGACTCAATGACTCGCCAGGCTGAAAAAATAACTGAAGAAGCTTATTTAGATAAGTTAACAGGATTAGCTAACCGTCGTGCTTTTGAAAGTCAATTCAATGCAAGCTTGTCTGATATTTCAGATGATGAATCAGCTACAATCGCGTTAATTGAACTACCATCATTACAAAAAGTAAATAATGAAAGTGGTTATCAAGCAGGTGATAAATACGTATTATCTGCAGTTAATGAATTAAAGATTGCTTTTAAAGAAATTGAAGGCACCAAAATTTATAGGATCAATGGTGGTAGTTTTATAGTGACTATCGCGCAATCGACTTCTCTTTGCCAAGACGAAATAAGGGCGTTAAACAATCAATTTTTATCTCTTGATGACAATTGTTACCCTAATGGTTTTGCTAAGTTAGTCGCAACACCATACAAAAATACCGACTCGATGAAAAAGTTATTAATTGATTTAGATAATTTAGTCACTCAAGATTCGTCACAATTAAAAATCAAGGAAACTATATTTTCTGAGAATTCGGGCTTATCTATCGGATTACAAGATTGGAAAACCCTCATTGAAAATATAATGAGTACGGGCCATATACAATTTTTATATCAACCCGTAAAAGAGATTAATAATGTCAATGTTTTATATGATGAGTTACTCGCTAAGTTTTATTATGATGATAAAGTTATACCAAATAATCAGTTATTTGCTATGGCTGAAAGGTTAAAGTTAACACAAGAACTAGATATTAAGCTAATCACTACAGCTATTGAGTTTGTATCGACTGATTTAGATAACACACTCGCTATAAATTTAAGCCAACAATCTCTATTTAGTACCTCATTTTATCTATGGCTCAAAGAGTTTATGACTGAAAATGAACATTGCAGAGAAAGGTTAATATTTGAGATCAATGAAACCGCTTTACTTAAAGATGTATCGCTTGCAACAAAACATATTAATTTATTTAAAACACTAGGTATTAGTATTTGTATTGAAAGGTTTGGTACAAGTTTTACATCATTTAAATATCTTAGAGGCTTAGATCTCGACTTTATAAAGCTTGATGGCAGTTATATCAAAGACCTAATAAATCATACTGAGAATAACTACTATATTCAGGCTGTTAATCAAGTTTGTCATAGCCTAGGAATAAAGGTGATAGCGTGTCATATTGAAAGTGATGAGATTCTTAACCTGATCAAAGAACTTGAGTGTGATGCGTGTCAGGGACAATATATTCAAAACCCAACTGAGTTATAATTATACCAATTCTAGTAAGTTAGTGATCTAATTTAAATTAGAATAAATTTTCAAGAACACAGGTTTTTTGTTCCAGACAAAACCTAAGTACCTATATCCATATAGGCAAGGCGATTGATTGAGCAATAGCTGGCTATTAGGATTGAAAGCAACACAACTATTTGATATTTAGACAATTTAGATTGATCACATATTTATTGGAATTGGTATTAGTCTAATGAATATAAAGGTGTACGCAAGGAAGCGGCACTGAATCGACTTCTTAATTTATTCCAACTTTGTAACCGACTTGATTTTCCTGCTAGCTTACCTTGACCTTTAGCTTTACTTAACCATAGGTTTTCACCATTAAAACTATATATAGGTAGTAAGTCTCGCCTTTGAGTAGAAGGTAATATTTTTGGATTTATATTATCTAAAATAAGCGGTATAGATGAAGGTGTATCGTAATAGGCTAATACCATATGGAATTGATTTAAACTCAGCGCTTTAACATAGGTTATACGAAGCTTGTTTTCAGGTATGCCTAATTCTAATAAACTAAAATATTTAGCAATACTAAAATCTTCACAATCACCGCCGTTTGCACCAATAAACTCTAACGGTGTTGCCCAGTAATCCTTTTCTCCCCACAAAGGGATATCATCAACAAAATTTAATAAATTAAAAAAACGATTAACTCTATCAAGTTTATTTAAATCTGTAGGCAAATTTGGATCAGAAAGTACTTTTTCCCATGCTCGTAATCTGAGGCCCGCTCGGGGCCCATATTGATTTTTTAATTGGACTTCAAGTTTATCCCAATCAAAGGCTTTATTTGAATCTCCCCATAGTGGTAAAACCACACACAGTGATATGACAATAAAGCGCTTTATCATCAATTAATAACCTTTAAACCTTTCATTTTTCTTATTTTCTGTTGTGAAAATATTCCACCTTAAGAGATCTTTTTGATTTTTAATTTGTATATAAAGTACCACTCTTCTATTTTTACTATGATGACTTTCAGAACCACCTTGCGTTGCCAATTGACTCTCTCCAAAAGGCACAGCAACGAGTTTACTTGCATCTACATTGTGGTTATTAACCAAAAGACGCTTCACTTCTTTAGCTCGTTTAAGAGATAACGCTAAATTATATGATTCGCTGCCAACCGAACTGGCGTGGCCCTCTAGTTCAAGTTTGATTTCATCGGTGCGATTAATCATATCAGCCAGTTTAACTAACTCTCTATCGTATTGCGGTTTCACAATTATAGAGTCATTATCAAATAGTATATTTAAGTCCATGGTTAATAGAGTATCTGTAACAGTAGGACAACCATCATTTGTGACTTGTGCACCTTCAAACGTATATGCACACAAATCACGCGCATTAATCACTCCATCTGCGTCATCATCAGCAAGAGAAACACTCGGTGGTGAACCATAAGTGAGATCTGGCTGTGAACTACATGCTGAAAGCAAAACTATTAGACTCGCTAATATCGCTTTTTTAAACATTATTGTTGGCTCCATTTTTTTGGTTTTTCTACGCGTAATGATGCTAATAATTTGCCTGTAGAAGCTAATACTCGGTATTGCGCTAAAAGTTGCGAGTGCTCAACTGAAGTATATGTTTTTCTGGCTTCAAATAATTCATTACTGGTATCTAATAGATCAAGTAAACTACGTTTTCCAAGGAAAAATTGCTCTTCATATATGCTTTGAGCTTGTTTTGCCGAGTCAACATGGTGTTGTAAAAAAGGTATTTGTTTATTTAAATAAACCTGCGCACGCCAAGATAATTTAGTACTTTGCAAAACTTGCCTTAATGTTTGCGCATAAATATCTTTACTTTGCGCTTCTTGGTAAGCTGCTTTTAATTTCCCAGCACTATCAGCACCACCTGCATAGAGATTATATTTCATTCTTAACATGGCCGTTAAATCTTCATTATAGCCTTCTGTTCCATCCATATCATTATTATGTGAAGCACCAACTTCAAAGCTCACTTTAGGATAAAAATTACTATTACCAATTTCTAATTTTGCAGAAGCTGCTTGTATATCATTATAGGCTGATAGTAATACGGGATGATCTTCTCTTGCTGTTGCTAATGCATTATTAAGTGACTTTGGAAACATATCAGCATCTGCTACTGGCCATTTTAAATCTTCAGGTTTTTGGTCAACGATATCTACAAACTTACTATTGGCATCTAATAGATTATGCTCTGATGAAATAACATTAACCTGTGCCCTTGCTAATCGCCCTTCGATTTGTGATAAATCAGCATTTGAGCCTAAACCTTGCGATACGCGATCTTTAATTTGGTCATATACTTTTTTGTGTGCTTTTAAGTTTTTTTCTGAGAGACTTAGTATTTTTTTTGCCTCTAATACACCTAAATATACTGATGCAACTTTTAATGCTTGATCTTCAGCTAAACCATATAGCGCATATTGTGATGCAGTTGCTTCAAACTTTGTTCTTTTAACATTATCCATCACTGCAAAACCATCAAATATCTTTTGCTTTAGTGATACCGATAATTCACCTCTTGTTAGCTCTCTTGATGTGTCATTTACAATACGTGTTGTCGGGCTATTTGTATTCTCATAACCATAACCTGCTTGTAAGTCTATTTGTGGTAAGTAACCACTTTTGGCAATGCCAACATCTTGTTGGTAAGCTTTATATAAATGAAAAGCCTCAGCTATTTTTGGTTCACTTGATAATGTTCTTTCAACAGCTTCTTCTAAAGATTGTGCAGATACAGTTGTACTAAGCAAAGTGCTCATTAAAATAATAGCTGATGTTATTTTTGTTTTGTGGAACATGATCAATCCTTTTTCAAAATAATGTGTGATTCTTAGGTGATAAAAATATTTTTATCTTTCTCTTAAAGCACTCTGTTGAGCCCTTAAAATTGGTTTTAATAAATATTCTAAAACTGTTTTCTTACCCGTCATAACATCAACTGATGCAGTCATGCCTGGTATTATTGGTAACTTTTTTGATTTATCTCCGAGATAGTTATCTTCTGTTCTCACAGTGATCAAATAATAACTAACGCCTTTCTCATCTTCAAATGAATCTGCACTGATATTTTCAAGTTTGCCTTCAATACCACCATATATGGCAAAGTCATAAGCCGTAAATCTTACAATAGCTTTTAAACCAGGTCTTAAAAATGCGATATCTTTAGGTGATACTTTCGCTTCAATTAACAGTTGGTCTTCAATTGGTACGATTTCAACTAAATCCATTCCAGGCTGAATGACGCCACCTTCAGTATTTACATTTAGCGCTTTTATAGTACCTGTTACGGGTGATGTTATCGATGTTCTATTTACTTTATCTTTTAAATTAACCTGTTTTTCTGTCAATTGTGCTAACTGTGCTTCTACCTTAGTTAATAACTCTTGAGTTTCCTTTTGATATTCACTCACTAAAGTTTGTCGTTTACTAATACTTTCGGTTAAAGCGGTTCTACTTCTTGGTAAAGCCAGTTCAGCTTCTTCCATTTGTTGTTTAAGTTCATTTATTTGACGTTTGAGCTTTAAAAATTCAACAGGAGAAATAACACCTTTGTTAGCTAAAGGTTCTGTTAAGTTGAGCTCTTCCAAGCCCAGTTGATAACTTGTCTGAACATGTTTAACTCGCGACTTCAAAGACTCAACTTCTTGCTCTTTTTGCTGAATTTGATTCGCCATCACATTTAACTGTTTTTTAAAGTTACTAATATTGGCATTAAAACTTGCTACCTCAGTACGATAAATATCAGAAAACGTCTCTTGTTCGGCAAGAGAGATATTAAATGATTGCGGTATAATTTTAATTTGTTGTTTCCACAGGCGTGGGCTAATATTTTTAGACCATTTAACACTGGCAAGCTCTGCTTTTAAACGAACAGCTCTACGCTGTAATTGCATGACTTCCTGCTCTTTTTCACGAAAATCGGCTAAGAATCGGGTATCATCTATCCTGAGTAACTCTTCACCTTTAGTTACTTTCTGTCCTTCTTTTATAAAAATTTTAGATAAAATCCCTCCTTCTAAGTTTTGTACAACTTGAATTTGAGAAGAGGGTATTACTTTTCCTGAACCGACAGTTACTTCATCAAGTGCTGCAAAATAGGCCCAGATTAAAACGCAAAAACAAAATCCTGTAATGACATATAATAAGTTTCGCGATCTATTTGGTGAAGTTAATAAAATAGCAGCATTAATATCATCAATAAAACTGGTATCAATTTCTTTAAAAGAATTATCTTTCATCACAATGCCGCCTTTATTTTACCTGACTTTAAGGCTTCTAATACTTTATCTCTTGGTCCATCAGCAACAAGACGGCCTCTTTCCATGACTAATATACGATCAACAAGATCTAGCATACTTGCTTTGTGGGTGATCAAGATAAATGTTTTATCTTGAATAATGCCTTTTATATTATTTTTAATTTCTGATTCTGAAAAATTATCCATGCTACTTGTTGGCTCATCAAGCACTAGCATTGGAGGATTAAATAACAGAGCCCTAGCAAGTGCTACAGCCTGACGTTGTCCGCCAGATAAATAGCACCCTCGCTCTCCTACTTGTCTATCTAATCCTTCAGGATCGATATCAGTAAATCTGGTTACACCAGCAAGGCCAGCAGCTCGGGTTATAAGAGCGTCATCTACATGTGGTACACCCAAAGTGATATTGTCACGAATAGAACCAAAAAATAATGTACTATCTTGTGCCAGACAACCTATTTTTTGACGCAAATCAGCAGGACTAATTTGTTTGATATCAATCCCATCTATTCTTATAGCACCTTCTGAAGGTTGATAAAAGTTAACCAATAGTTTTTCAATAGATGTTTTACCTGCACCAATGCGACCAATAATAGCAACTCTTTCACCACTGTTTATATTGAAGCTAACATCAGTCAAAGCATTTATTTGAGCACCTGGATAAGCAAAATTCACTTTTTCAAATTTGATTTCACCATCAAAATGACCGCGGTGTAAATATCTATCCATATTTTCACCTGGTAGTTTCATTATTTCATCAAGAGTATTCAGCGCTGAATGCGCTTGGTTGTATCTAGTGATCAATAATGCAACTTGCGAAAATGGAGACATAGCACGACCTGTAAGCATAACTGATGCTATCATTGCTCCCATACTGATGTTGCCTTCAGTTATTTGATATACACCAAAAATAACAACAAATACATTTGCAACTTGGGCAACAAGGCTATTCACACTACCAACAGATGTCGCATATTTTTTAATCTTAATATTCCAGTTTGCAATATGGCCTATTAGTTGTTCCCACTTTGATTGAAATTGGCTTTCAGAACCTGTTAGTTTTATTGTCTCAATACCTTGTAAAGACTCAACTAAATGCGCATTTTTTTGCACTGAAAAACGACTACCTTGCTCTACTTCAAATTTAATTTTACCTTTTATCCAAAAGGAGAAAACAAGCATAATAATAATACCTGCCAGAGGGATCCAAACGATTGGGCCTGCAACAACCGCTATGATGATTAAAAATATGAGAGAAAATGGTACATCTAAAAGCGCTGATACTGTTGCTGATGTGATAAAATCTCTTATAGATTCAAATTCTTGAATTTGTTTAGCAAAAGCCCCCACAGATGGTGGTCTATTACTCATATCTAAGCTCAATGTTTTCTCAAATAATGTTGAAGATAACAGTAAATCTGACTTTTTAGCGGCGGTTTCAAGTAGGTGGGCTTTAATTTCTTTTAAAATAAAATCAAAAACTAATATTATAAACATACCAAAAGCAAGTACCCAAAGCGTATCTAATGCTTGATTGGGTACTACGCGATCATATACATTCATTACAAATAGCGGTGAGCTAACTGCAAATAAATTTACAAAAAAAGCTGCTAATAATACATCTTTATAAATAGGTGTAGAAAGCTTTAATGTGCTCCAAAACCAATGACCATGGTTTGTTTTTAAAGTTTCTTTTGACCTTTCATCAAAGCGGTATCGCTTACGAATATAAAAACAATAGCCTGAATATTCATCTTCAATCTGATCTCGCGCAATCAGGTCATGACTAGAAGGTAATTCAGGCCATACAATCTCTAATTTATCTTCTTTATAGGATAACAGTACACACGCCCTGCCATCTTTTAGCATCAAAACACAAGGCAACATTAAAGAGGGTAATTTTTTTAATTCTTTTTTCTTAAGTTTAGTCTCCATACCCGCGCGTAACGCTGCTCTAGGCATTAATTTAGGAGACAGTTTACCGTCTTCTAAGGGTAAACCAGAGCTCATCGATTCTGCTGAAAATGGTTTACCATAAAACTTACTTAAAAATACTAAGCAACCTAATAAAGGGTCTTGCTCTTGGTTATTTAGCTCTAATGATTGAGCTAACGTATCTTTTTCATTGATCATATAATTTTTCTTTTAGGTATTGCTCTTTATCCTTAAAGAGCAATACATTACTACAAACTGATAAGACTCGAACACTTATCTTTAATAAATAATGAATTAATCTTGTGACAGTTTACTATCATCAACCAATTTTTGTATTAATTCAAAATCATGATGTTCAGAAATCTCTAATGCTTGTGCGTTTTTAGAAGCACTTATATCTGTTTTAGCCTCAGTAAATTCAGTTTCAGTGTTTGAATCTTCAAATGATAAATTTAAATATTCATCTAATGACTGTGGCTCTTTACTTGAGTGTTTTACTAAATCAGACATATTCAACTCATTTTCTAATGTTTGTTCTATTGGGTTTAAATCAAAATACTGAGTTTGCACTTCATTATTTGGATTTAACATCAATTCACCTTCTAATTGATATTGCTCATCATCACTGGAGTCTAAAGTTTGAACACCCGCTATAGATTCATCATTATCTATATTAAATGTAAGGCTTTGTGTTTCAGTGTTTGATTGAACTGCATTTAATTCTGAACTTGAAAAAGCAGACTGGTTCTCATGATTAACTGAGTTTTCTGAATTATTATGATTACGGCTGTTTCTGTTATCTCGTGCCTCATCTTCATAATCAGTGTTTCTTGAACTTCTGGTTGATGTATTATCAACGACAAGTTGGCCTTGATCCAATAGAGCTTGAATAATATCTGTATCGTTATTACCCGTAGCACCTAAATCTAATCCCTGCAAGCTGATAGTTAAGTCGATGACACCATCTTTATCAGAGTCAATCTGAACCCATGTATCTGAACCATGTTTAGAAAAAGTGAGGTAATTACTTAAGTCAGCAGCATTGTTTGATTCACCAATTAAAATATCTTGTAAATCTAAAATATCATTAGACGAGAAATCTAAAATAACATCGGTACTTTTATCTGCGGAGTCTAAACCAAAATGGAACGTATCAGCACCACTACCACCTGAAAGTGAATCGACGCCTGCACCACCATCTAAGTAATCATTTCCTGAGCCACCAAACAAAATATCACTGCCTGAACCACCAAATAACCTATCATTATGTTTATCACCATAAAGCTCATCATTTCCAGCATCACCATATAGATTATCATCTTCATCGCCTCCTGAAATAATATCGGCATCAGCACCACCGTAAAGCTTATCTTCTCCTTTATTTCCTTCTAATATATCTGAGCCTTCACCACCAAAAACAGAGTCTTTACCTTCACCACCTAGTAAAATATCATCGCCTTTACCACCATCTAAAGTATCATCACCATCATCACCTGATAAATGGTCATCACCGTCATTACCACTTAATATATCGTTATCTTTACCACCAGAGATATAGTCTGAACCGATACCACCGGAAATGTTATCGTTGCCTGAGCCTCCAGATAAATTATCATGGCCAGCCCCACCGGAAATTGTATCTGAACCACCTTCACCACTTATCGCATCATTTACATTCGTACCTTGTAAGTTATCGCTACTATTAGTTCCAGTGATCATGTTATCAGATTCATAGATAGATAATCTTGCTGTATCGGATTGACCATCGGTATCAGTTAACGTGTAATCTATTTGCACCGGCTCATTTGAACTTGGGGCGTTTAATTGCTCATAAGCAATTGATTGTATTCGAACATAAGTATTTGAACTATCAGCTATAAAGTCTATTTTACCAATTGCAGGATAATCCGCTGCAGAAATTATGATAGGGTCTCCAGTAACATTTATAGTATCTATCACATTACCATTTAATCCATAAATAATTAAAGTAACAGACTCATCAACTCTATCGTAACTGGTTAAATCTAATACAATATCATTAACGCCATAAGGGTTATTACCTTTAGCCATAAAATCAATTGTAACTTTCTCACCTAAATCTATTTTACCGTTATCAGAATTCCCTGATACGCCTATACCACCCGATTGGTAAGTAATGCTTCTGCTACTACCATTTTCATCAAAACCAACAACTGTAAAGTCACTATTATTAACATTAGATTGTGACGTGGTCGATATTGATTTTGAGTTAGATCTAGCAGCACCTGAATCATACTCGTAATAACCATTACTTCTAAATATCAAAGTGGCATTAGTACTAGAGTCAACAATTGTTACTTGATTAATGGTATTACCTTTATTGTCTGTCTCACTAGAAGAAGTCCAAGTTAAGCTACCTGAACTACCTGAAGTTGATAAATCAATTGTTGAACCTAAATAATTTATAGATGTAATACTTGCATTGTCTACTACACTATCAATACCACTACCTTGTACAGCAAATGGTGTGAAACTTGACCCAAATTCTGGGCCTCCATCCGTTCCTAAACCTGTTATTACATTACCTTTAGCAATACCTGTATTATCTATAGAATGTAAGTCATCACCCGCTTGTGGTTCTGCATCAACAATATTAAAAGTAGCAGTGCCACCTGCTTTGTCACCATCTCCATCAACAACGCTAAAATCAAAAGAAATAGTATTCGATTCAGTTCCATTTGGAGCACTTAATGTATAGTTACCCGTAACAAAATCAAACGTAAATGTTGCTTTTGCAAAAGTACCTGGTGAGCTTGCTACAGGTAGGTTTAATTCTAGTGTTAATTTAGAACCTGATAAACTAGCACCTACTGGAGCAGGATTTGGTAAGGTAACAGTATTATTGCCATCAAAAGTAAATAAATAATCCACACCATCAATAACAAATGAAATTTGTTCAACAAATCCACCATCTGCGCCAAAATCAATATTAGATACAGAACCGTTTACAGTTATATTTCCACCAAATGCTGTTGGAACCGTACTTAATAACCTTGATTCTAACTCTGTTAGATCTCTGATTATAAGCGCACTGTCTTCATGGCCACCACCTTGCCCTAATGAATCTATATTATGTATCACATTAAGATGTGCTAAATTTGTAATGCCAGAACCAATTCCTACAGCATACGAGTCAATACCTTTACTATTAGCCCAATTCGCATAACCTGACTGAGGCCCATGCCCATCATTAGCATCACCATCTGATAGGAAGTACGATATATTATTTACATTGCTATCAAATCCATCATTAAATACATCCATGATCTCTTGAGTTGCTTCATCATAGTGGGTGCCACCTCCAGCAGTGACAGCATTTAAAGCAGTAATAAAAGCGTCGTAACTGGTGAATTCACCAACGACCCCAGCTGACGCATTAAATGTAATTAATGTTAAGGTCACTTGACTAGATTGATTGAAATACTCTTTGGCTAAAGCAGCTAGTGACTCCTTTGCAACTTGCATTCTTGTTTTTTCACCGGGAGCAAGATCATCAGTGCCCGATTGCGCTCCCCAAGCCATACTACCTGAATTATCGAGTGTAAATACTAGATTAAATACTTGTTCTGAAGATTCTGGGATTTCTTCAACAAGGTCATGTGCAATAGGTTTGTCATCAATTATTGTTATCTTTAAGTCTTGGTTTAGAGTTACACCACTGTCAGTAATAAATTGATAACTAAATGTTTCGACAAAATCACTACCTGAACTATTAGTACTAGTTAATGTATATGTATAACTACCATCTGAGGCAATTGTTAAAGTACCATTACTCGTTGTGATTGTTTGACCAGCATTTACTGTTTGACCACCAAATGAAAACGATTCTAAAGTTTCATCTTGAGCCGCGGCGGCATCATTATCAAAAATATTTCCTGTTGCTATATGAAGGCCACTTCCTTCATTAGTACCGTTTGTTAATGCACTTTCATAAACTGAATTTACATCTTCTGCACTAGAACCAATATTAATTGTTGTTTGACCATTTGTAGTATGTTCTCCATCAGATACTTCGTAGGTAAACAAAGCAGATGCGTTATCGATACCTTCAAGCGGGTTAAACTTTAATGATCCCAATTGAGCGAGTGTTAGTACCATACCTACAGTTATAACCTTACCATTGCCATCAGTAAGAGTGCCAAAGGAAGCTAAATTAGGGATACTAGTTACTGTTATAGTGAGGCTATTGGCATCATTATCAGGATCTATAGGCAACTTAATGTTTAAATCAGTAAGAGTATTATCATCTGCAGAAGTATCCGAAGAATCTGCTAAAGTAAAAATCTGATTATCATATGCAATAGGTGCATCATTAACAGCGATAACATTTACAACACCTGAATCACTGCCATATAGCAGCGTATCATCTTCATCAAATGCTGAAACAGAAATGTTTCTAGGATTAGTTGATGGATTTTCTGAGGTATTTTCAAAAGTAATCGTATTTAAAACTGCTATGTATTCATTTATATCTGAACCACCTGTAAGCGTTAAGATCCAGTTATCACCGCTCAGAATTACCGTGCCAGTAATATTTGTACCTGCAGTTAAATAGGTAAGTATATCTTGAGCTTCATCATATCCAGATAGTTTAACAACCACTTTAGAAACATTATTACTGTCAGCATCCGATATAAATACACCATTTAATATATTTACTGGATCAGAGTTCTCTGTAAATGTAGTATCAGGGATACCTACAACTACAGGTATATCACTGGTATCCGGGAGGACAACTGAAACAATTTGGCTATTACTAGATGAATTATTGTTGCTAGATTCAGTTGATGTTGCTGTTACTGTCAAGTCGAAATCTGAAACAGAGCTACTTACTATTAAACTAATATTTCCGTTAAAGTCTGTGACTTTTGGATCTATATTTATAGTCCATGAATTAGAATCGGAGTCATATATTCCACCTTCAACAATTACGCCGCTAGGTACGTTTGTCAAGGTAATAGTTAAAGATTCGCTACCATCTATATCGATTAAATCAGCATCAATTGATAGCTCATATTTAAAGATACTATGAGTTTGCATATCTCCTGTATTGAGATCAACACTTACACTTGTATCAGCAAAAATAAGTGTTTCGATACTATACAGGTGGTCACCAGAGTCTAAATGATTTGCATTACTCGAATCTGTATCAATATTACGCTTGTCTATAACTAAAAGATAAGCAACATCACTATGATCATCCGGATATCTATATTCAATAATATAGTCATTCAGATTGCCAGTAAAAATAGCGACATCATTGCCAGCACCGCCATACATAGAATCATTACCAGACCCACCATCGAAGATATCATCACCTGCATATCCATGCATTGCATCTGCCCCACCTTTACCAATTAGGTAATCATTGGTTGAATTATTAACGCCATTCATAAGGGAGTCACCAAGATCAGTGCCCGTAACTGTACCATCTATTGTAATATCTAGAGAATTAGCAAGATTATCTTGATCTATTGGGGTACCACTACTAGTAGCCGCTATCTGTTCAGGAGCACCTATAGAAGCTGTTAAATTTGGTTTATCGGCAACAGCTTCAATCTCAATCGTTGTAGTATTAGGTTCTTTACTCCAGTTTTCACCATCAGATACACTGAAAGTGAAACTACTATTAACATCAGTATGCTGTGTTGGAACAAAGGTTAGTTTACCAGCTGTTATATCAGCAGCAGAGACCTCAAAATTAGCTGCTGTAACCTCAACGCCATCTAAGTAAAACTTACCATTTGTTGGTAAAGAATCAATTCTAATTGAAACAATAGCCGTGTTTTCAGCATCTGAATAATCACCAAAATCTGTTAACAGTAATGCATAGCCTAAGTTTGTATTGTTAAGATCTTCTTTTAGGTTAATAGTGTCGTTGGTTGCTTCAGGCGCATCATTAATGGCATTAATGCTGATACTTAATGTTGAAATATCTGAGGTTTCACCATTACTCACTGTGTACGTAATCACCGGTACCGCGCCATTGTAATTCACTGCCGGTTTAAAGCTATAGTCGCCATTAGCGTTCAATGTAAAGGTACCGATACCGTCAATTATGACTGGTTTACCTAACTCAAATGTTTGTTGTAAACCATCTCCATTGGCATCTAATGTGAATCCTGTCACTGTTAATGTTAGGCCATTCTCATCAACTGTGTTCTCGAGCACGGTGCCATTTTGATCAGAATCTTCATTACCTGATACCACTTCGTCATTATCTGTAAAGCTATCTACTTGAGCTGTTACACTGATTGTTAATGAATTACTTTCACTTGTATTTGTTGTGTAAGTAATTTGTGGCACAGTACCATTCCAGTTCGCATCCG
>NZ_JAHKQC010000001.1:0-21239 GCF_018860845.1 Pseudoalteromonas sp. C2R02
TTTCATTACTAGGCTCAGCATCAACTGAAACACTGTCTAATAATGAATCTATATCATCATCTGCTGCTATTTCATTACTAGGCTCGGCATCAACTGAAACACTGTCTAATAATGAATCTATATCATCATCTGCTGCTATTTCATTACTAGGCTCAGCATCAACTGAAACACTGTCTAATAATGAATCTATATCATCATCTGCTGCTATTTCATCTGTTGGTTCAAGATCTTCAGGGATGTCTAAAGCGATATCAGCCTCACCTAACATATCACCCATTGAAAGTTCATCAGACATGCCATCTTCATCTATTTCAGAGGCCGGTTGATCAAAATCTTGCTCTAAAAACGCGTCAATATCATCATTATCTAATAAATCGGTTGCAGCACTTGGCTCATCTGGCAGTAAATCATCAGGTTCTTCATCAAAAACGATTTCATCACTTAATAATCCATCTAATTCATCTTGATTTAGCAGTGAATCTCCATCTAATTCGTCAAAATCTAAATCTGGCTCATCTTCCTCATAAAGGATTTCATCAGGCTCAGGCAACATGTCATCATCAAGAGCATCATCTAATTGAATAGAGTCTTCTGCTAATAAATCATCATCTAGTAAATCATCTTCTAATGAATCATTTAAATCAGGCTCGCTAGATAAGTTTGCGGGCTCTGCTTCAAAAGGTGGCGGTGGTGGAACTTCTGCAGTTGGCTTATCAAATGATATATCATCTGCTGGTGCTTCACTTTGTTTGCGACGGCGTAAGAAGGCAACCATTGCACCTATCAGTAAAAGTGCAGGTATACTGGCATATAAAGCAATAAAAATAGGATCGTCCCACTTCATTCCTTTATTTCGCTCCATTTCAGCTTGTTTTTGTTGAATTAAAAATTCATTTTGCTTGGCTAATAACTCACGTAATTGTTGTTGTATTTTACTATCATTACCTAATTGCTCTTTAACTAAATCTAACTCATTTGAAATTAAGTTTAATTGAGATTGTAACTTTTCATTTTCATCTAGAATAACTTTTGAACTTTCTACCGACTCCCTAAACTTATCTTTTAAGTCAGCAAGTTTCTTTCCTTGATCTTGTTGGATTTCATTTAATTGAATTTTTAATTCGTCTTTTGCAGCGTCAACATCTGATTTTTTAGCTTGTGTTACTTTTTTTGCGACTAAATCTATCTCATTGGTTGTTAATTTACCTTGTTTCTTTTTCTCCCATAAAGAATCATCTTGGTCTGATTTTTTCTTTGCAAGTTGAGGCTCTATGCTGTGGAATTCACGAATTGAAGGGATTTTTAAATAAGAACCAGTACGTAAGTGATTCATATTTTTATCTAGAAATGATTGAGGGTTTTTTTCATATAATGCTTGCATGACTTGATAAATACTAATTGATTTATTAGGCCTTACCTTCATTGCAATTCGCCACAAAGTATCAGTATCTTTGATTGGGCCTATTGAACGCCCTTGCTTACCATAATCTGCATTTTTAGGGCCTTTTAATCGAGTTTCTTCGGCCACAGTAGTGGCAGATAAGAAAATAGACACTAAAAGAAAAATTGAAGCTAAACTGCGCATGCGATTCCTTTACTTATTATTCAAACAATCATGCTTTTAAAAGCGAGATTTAGAAATTTAATTATATTTTTATTAAAATTGTTGCAAGCATTATTCCAATTTCAAACTATAAACTAGATGTTGTGTAATTTCCATTGAAAGACTTTAAAAATTAGAGTGTTAGATATCTAAGTAGAAAAAAATTAAGAAAAATTAAATTATTAGAAGGTTTCTTATAGGACAAAAATAAAAATTTGTATTCATAAGAGGCAAAAAAAGACCCTAAGGCCTTTTTTATTTAACTAAGTCTATAAATATGATGCTATTAAAGTTTCAGCTATTTGCACACTATTTGTTGCAGCTCCTTTACGGGTATTATCCGATACAATCCAAAGATTTAATCCCATAGGATGGCTAATATCCGCTCTTAGACGACCCACAAAAACGTCATCTGAGCCACTGCCATCAGTGACAGGTGTTGGGTAGTCATTTTCATCTTCAATTAATTGAACACCCGGCGCATCATTTAATAACTGTTTTATATGCTCAATATCAACAGGAGAACGCGTTTCTAAATGAACCGCTTCAGCATGACCATAAAATACTGGGACACGTACAGCTGTTGGGTTTACCATTACACTGCTATCACCTAATATCTTTTGCGTTTCTTCAACAATCTTCATTTCTTCTAATGTATAGCCATTATCAGCAAAATCATCAATTTTTGGTAATACATTAAATGCGATCTGTTTATCAAACACATCATTATCTAGTGGGCGTGCATTCATTAAATTAGCAGTTTGCTTTGCTAATTCATCTAATGCTTTTTTACCTGCGCCTGATACTGATTGATACGTACATACGTTTACACGATCTATGCCATATGCATCGTAAATTGGCTTTAGTACCAACATCAGTTGAATTGTGGCGCAGTTTGGATTGGCTATAATATTATGATTACGGTAATCAGCTAACGTATCAGGATTCACTTCAGGTACCACTAATGGCACATCATATGATGAGCGAAATTTTGAAGAATTATCAATGACAATACAGCCCGAATCAGCTGCTATATGTGCGTATTGCTCAGCCGCTTCACTTCCCGCAGAGAATATAGCAATATGAGCTTTAGAAAAATCAAAATTAGCAACATCTTGCACTTCAATTTCTTTACCCTGAAACTTAATTTCTTCGCCTGCACTTTTATCGCTAGCTAATAGAAAAAGTTCCTCAACTGGAAACTTTCTATCAGCTAATGTTTCTATAATTTGACGACCAACTAAGCCGGTTGCTCCTAATATTGCAACATTAAATTGTTGTGACATTATTTTTCCTCATTATGTATAGCAAAGCCTAACTTTGATAATTGATCGGCTTGTTGTTTGTTTGTGCCCAATATATTTATAGCGGAAAACTCACGCCTAACAGGGTAATTTTTTCTTAAGAAATCAAAACCTTTAACTGTTAATTGGTTACGGATCAGACCATGATCGCAGCGAACATCATAAATATGATGCACTAAAGATCTTAAATCCGACGGCCCAAAATTTTGATTAATGCTTATATTTTTAATAACAGGTTCTGGTAAGAAATCATTTAACTGATATTTAATTTCAACATTATTTTGTTTACATAAAGCTTGGTATAACATGAATGTACCACGGGCTTTACCTTCTAATGTATGTCCTGCAATATGAACAGAGCCAAAACGTACATAATCTAGTAGTTCAGTTAAAATATTTGGTTCGTTTTCCCAGACATCTAATACTAACGAAAGCGATTTATTTTGCTTCATAAGATCAAGTAACGCATGATTATCAATCACATCACCGCGACTCGCATTGATTAGAATAGTACCTGGTTTTAAAGTATTTAATATTCGCCCATTAAATAAATGCTTTGTTTTATGTTCGCCTTCACTAATCAAAGGTACATGCAATGAAATGACATCTGATTGTGCGATAAGGGTTTCAAAAGAAACATACTCTAAATCATTAGATTGATTTAATGGATCACACAATAAAGTTTTAATACCCAGCGCTTTTAATTTCGCATTTAATCGTGTACCAATATTGCCAATACCGATAATACCAACCACTTTATCTTGAACTTTAAAGTCATCTTCTTGAGATAAAGCATATATAGCGCTAATAACATATTCTGCAACGGCAACAGAATTACATGCGGGAGCACTCGTAAAATAAATATTTTTATCCGCTAAATAAGTTTGGTCAATATGATCCGTGCCTATTGTAGCTGTACCAACAAATTTTAATTTATTAGCATGAGCCAATAAATCCGCATTTACATTAGTGACAGAGCGCGTTAATAATACATCGACATCAGTCAGCATATCTGCAGTGATTGAACGACCATCAAAACGGGTTATTTGACCAAAATCAGAAAAATACTCTTCAACTAAAGGCATGTTTTGATCAGCAAGAATTTGCATTAGGTTATCCACAGAGCTAAATTTTTCGACATTATACCCAATCAACTTCAAGATGCGAGTTTAGCTAATAAATTTATCTGTTATAGAAATGAAAAAAACCGCCAAAAGGCGGTTTCTTAAACGATTATAATGATAAAATTATAGGTCGTTTTCGTTCTCAGCTAGGAATTTAGCAACGCCTTCTGGGCTTGCGTCCATACCTTTTTTGCCTTCAGACCAACCAGCAGGACATACTTCACCGTGCTCAGTGTGGAATGCTAAAGCATCAACCATACGTAACATTTCGTCAATATCACGACCTAGAGGTAAATCATTGATTACTTGATGACGTACAACACCCGCTTCATCGATAAGGAATGAACCACGGAACGCAACACCAGCTTCTGGATGCTCAACGTCATATGCTTGACAGATATCATGTTTTACATCAGCAATTAGAGGGTACTGAACTGGACCGATACCGCCTTCATTTACTGGTGTGTTTCTCCATGCGTTGTGTGAGAACTGTGAATCAATAGAAACACCAATTACTTCAACACCACGTTTTTGGAATTCAGCAAAACGTTTATCAAATGCGATTAACTCTGAAGGACATACGAAAGTGAAATCTAACGGGTAAAAGAAAATTACTGCTTTTTTACCTTTAATTGACTCGTGAAGGTTATACGCATCTACGATTTCACCATTACCAAGTACTGCTGCAGCTGTAAAATCTGGTGCCTGACGGCCTACTAATACACCCATTGTGATCTCCAATAAATTAATTTAATTCGATATAACGGAAAATGTCCGTCGCTATTAATATAGTGACTAAATATAAAAACCCAAGTAGAAACTTATGAATTTTCAATTATTTTTCGTTTTTTATTTTCTGAGAACATCATAAGGGGATAATCAATTGAATAACAATTGTATTTTACGATGTATATAATTGATAAAAACGAACGGTGGGAAAACAAACAAAAAATAGTTCGCTAAAGAACGAACTATTCTACAAAGCATTATGTTTTATATATCCATAATGCCTTCAGGTAAGGTTTCTTTTAATTCTTGCCAAATAACCCCTGAATCTAGACCATATTGACGAATTAGATATATCGCTTGGTCGTGTTTACCTAGCTCTGCAAGTGCTATTAAATCTTTATAAAAAGAACGTGCTAAATCACGAGTACGTTGATCCGAAAAGTAATGTGTTGCGATTCTTGAATAAAAACCTTTAAAGCCATTAAGAGTTAATACATAAATAGGATTACCACATGCAAAAGCCAATTCATGGTGCATTCGATAATCATATTCAGCAATCGCTTCAGCAGTATCTGCTATCTCTTCGCCCCTTTTTAAGATTTCAATCACTTTTTCTGCATTATTTTTTATTGCAGCACGCGTATATATCGCACTGATATTTGTTCTCGCAGATAATAATTGATCTATTAACTCTGGCATTTTCTCATTATCTAAACGCGCTAACGTTTCTAAGATATTAAGGCCTGATGTTTCCCAAAAATCATTAACTCTAGTTGGTTTTCCATGACGGATCGTTAACCAACCATCTCTAGATAATCGTTGTAATACTTCTCGTAAGGTTGTTCTTGTAACACCAATAATTTCAGATAGTTCACGTTCAGCCGGTAAGATAGAACCAGGTTGAAAATCACCATTCCAAATCGAGTCAACAATGTATTCTTCAGCAAAGCCAGCGGGGCTTTTTGCGTTAAAAATTTTCATGATATTTCCAAAATAATAATTTACCTCAATACATTGGCCACTACACACACTTATTTAATACAATTGATTAAGACTCAATGGAATTGATATAATGGGTATAATATCTCTATGTTAAACTGATTGTACCAGATCAAGCATAACTAACAAGCGCTAAAAAATAATGACTTTTTATCGCTTAAAACATTTTTTTTATTAAGGGTCCTTATGACTTATATTGCTAATTTAGCATTCAAACGTTCTGCATGGTTTATTCTCATGATGAGTGCTTTAATTCTAGAAGTAACCGCGCTTATTTTTCAATACCAAATGGACTTAGCACCATGCATTATGTGTATTTACCAAAGAACGGCTGTTTTAGGCATATTTATCGCTGGACTTATTGCTTTAACTAACCCAAATAATATTTTTGTTAGGGTCACTGCTTATGGTATTTGGTCAATTTCTGCTATTTGGGGATATTTCATCGCTGTAGAACATATTGATATGCAAACAAATACAGATCCCTTTGCTTTTACGTGTGACATCATTCCAAACTTCCCAAGCTTTATGCCATTACATGAATGGATCCCAAGCTTTTTTGCCGCACCAGGGGATTGTGGTGAGATCAGCTGGCAATTTTTAGGTTTATCTATGCCTGTATGGATGCAAATTATCTTTGGTATTTATAGCTTGATTTTGATCACTATGATATCTACAAACTTATTTAAAAAACGCATTTAGCAGGAGCGACCATGTACTTTACATCAAGAAATATTCCAGGATTAGAAGGGTTAAAATACACACAGCGCGCTCAAATAATTCGTTTAGCACTGAGCTATTTATCGGTACCACAAAAAACAGTTTTAAATATAATTAAGCTCGTATTGTTAACGCCTATATTTTTAATTTTAGCGAAAATTGACAGCTGGGAGATTCTTATTTACCTGTTAATAGTCGGTTTTTGTTACCCGTTAATTACGACTCCGATAACACTATATTGTGCCAAGAAACATATCAGCAAAGCTAAAACAGAGATACTCGAGCAGTCATAACCATTAAAAAGCTGTATTTAAGTGATCAAACATTTAAATACAGCTTAGTTTTATTTTATGAAAACCTAAAACCTCACTTTCCCATCTAATTTCGCAACGGCCTTTTTACCTAAACCTTGTACGTTTTTTAAATCATCTATTGATTTAAAATGACCATTTTCATCTCTATATAAGATAATCGCAGCAGCTTTAGATTTACCAATTCCGGGTAGTAGCTCTAACGCTTTTTGATCGGCTGTATTAAGGTTGATTAATTGGTTATTTACAACAACTTCTTTTTCAGCAGAACTTTTTGCCAGTACCGTAACAGGCGCACTCATTAATAGGGTAAATATAATAACGATAAGTGTATTAAACTTCATGTTCTTCCTCCATGACGTCCATCTTTGGACGATAATTAACAGTTAACTATAAAAGGTACAAAACCTTCCCTTTAAATAAAGAATATAACTCTCTATTTGTCAAAAATAATATAATAAATGCTTTTGTGACTTGAAATTTTACCCTGTAAAGTTTACTGTATAAAAAACCAGTGTACTGTAGGAATAAATAATGGCTGTTGTTATCAAATATGTGGTTGAAAGAAATGGAGTGGAGCGTATGACCTTTACCAGCAAAAAAGATGCTGATGCCTACGACAAAATGCTCGATATCGCTGAATCAATGGAGCAAATGTTAGAAAAAATTGATGTTGCTTTAAGTGAACAGCAAGTTGAGACTTTAGCACTTGAAATAGCTAAAAATAAAGAATTATTTATGAGTGCCTTAAAAGGTAATAAAGCACCTGCTGAAAAAGCAGCAAAAGAAAAGAAAGCTGATACTAACAAAGCTGAAAATGTGACCGATATTAAACAAGCCTAGTTTTGACACTTAATTTCAGACATAAAAAAAGCGCATATGCGCTTTTTTTATATCACAACAAGAATAGCTTACTATTCTTGAATTAAACCTTCTGGGATTTCAGAAAACGCATCATCTCCCGTTGCAACATCCACTAATTCATATCCACGTTGTTTACGTTTTAGTTTTAGAATAGGCTTTTCAAATGCACTTTGTTGGCGCGAAACATCTTCTTGTAATTCATTTAGACTTTTACCATAAGGTGCGACGCTTGTTTCTGACCAGTTAACCGCTTTACCTTTAAGGTTATATTCTACTTCATGGATTTGATACAAAGCTTCATTATCACCATCAGCTTCACACAAAATAACTCTAAAATTCCAAAATGCTGACATAACTATTCTCTCTCATTAATTGTTAGCTGTATTTTAACAGCTTGGTAAATTGATTTCACTTTTCGAAAACCATATTGTTAAATTTTGTGTTAATGTATCAGAATTACATTAATTTAGTTTAAAAACATGTTTTTCAAAAATTCAATATTTTTTTCAATGCTAACACTATCTTTTTCATCATTTTGTAATCAAGACAATGAATGTGGAAACAACATCCAAGCTCAAGAATTAACACAGTTAATTATAAATGACTCAACTCAATTAAGGCACCACCTAACCTGCGATGCCAGACTTACTAGAGCGGCTACAATTAAAGTTAAAGAAATGGCTGAATCAGGATGGGTAATACACAGTGGGGCAAATAGGCGCTTGAGAGATCAAAACTTTCCCCTACCTGACTATTATGGCATAGGAATGGCAAATCAAGTTGAGGCATTAGCCGGCGGTCAAGAAAGTTCGGTAAATGTTTGGGCTGGTTTCAAAGGGTCAAAATCTCATGCAACACATCTATTAGGCAAATTAAAGTTTTATCATGAACAAGATAAAATTGGAGTCGGATTTATAAAAGCACCAAAGTCTAAGCATATATATTATTGGGCTGTATATTTAGCTAAAGAATCGAAAATAAATGAACTAAATTTAGAACTAGGCCCAATACCAAGTAAAGGGCCAACTGGAGTGATTTTTGAAAAATCAAATACCAATAAGATTAATGTAAAATTGATACCTTCAAAAAAGTAACAGCCAATATAAACTTATTACTTCTGCGCAATGATTTTTTTCAACTCTTCAATTTGCGCAGATAAATCTTCAATGGTTAGTTTGCCATCCTCTTTATCTTGCGCTTCTTTTTCTTTTGAATGCTCATCTTCTAATACATTTACAACAATACCTATTACCATGTTTAAAAACGCGAACGTTGTTAAAAAAATAAAAGATAAAAAATACATCCAAGATAATGAGTGCACATCCATAATTTCGTACATGACATCAGTCCAATCTTCGAATGTCATCACCCTAAATAGGGTCAACATTGAGATAGATATGTCTCCCCATAAAACAGGGTTAATTTCTGCAAAAAAACTACTGCCAATTGCTGCATAAATATAGAAAATAATAAACATCAGTAATACAACATAGCCTAATTGCGGTAATGCTCTTAACAATGAATTTAATAGTAGCCTTAGCTCTGGCACAAAAGAAACCATTCTCATAACTCGGAAAATACGAATTAAACGCCCTACTAACGCTAACTCACTGTCTTCAATTGGAATTAAACTCACAATTACAATCAAAGTATCAAAAACATTCCACGCTTTATGAAAGAAGCGTTTTTTATCTTGCTCTGCTATGAACCTGATCACAATTTCGAATAAAAAGATCAGTGTAATAAACCAATCTAAAAATTTTAATGCGCCAAGCGCCGATGGAGGTATTTCATAGGTTTTTGCACCTATTAAAAGGGCCGATAATACAATAATTGAGATCACAAAAATCTCAAAAACCTTATTACTTTTTAGTTTCGCAGAAAAATCCACGACTTTATTAAAATTCATTATTATTGCTCAATTTTTATGTATAGGTTTCAATCAAACCAGAAAAGGTATAAAAATAAGGGGTGAATTCTAGAGAAATTTTAAGTGTAATTAAACTAAAAACATAAATTATTACTAACTAATTAAACTGCTATCAAAGTAATAACCAATCCCTGTTGTATAAGCGATTAAACCAAAGCAACTATGCTCAAGTGTTACTAAAAAAACTGATTTAGATTTCACATACGTATTGCAAAAAATAATACTTGCCAATATTGAAAGCACAACAGCTTGCCAATTACGAAAAACGATATGTAAAAAGCCAAAAGCAAGGCAGCTTAAAATAACTCTTTGATTGATATTAGGCAGTAATGATTTATAGCGCTTAAATATAAAAGTGCGATAAATCACTTCTTGGGGTAACGCAGAAAATAGCGGGTAAATCACCCATAAGCTGAACCACACAGTTAAACTTTCTTTAGGATGATAGAATAATATTCCAGAATTTAAAACGATGAGCGTCATTACCAATAATGGCGCTAAAATAAGTGCTCTTATCACTAAAATTTTAGTGCTTTTATTAAGACCTTGCGTAAACAAAAATTTTTTTAAAGTATGTAATTTACTTTTAATAAGTACATGAATACATAACAAAGCAATAATACATAAAGTAAACATTAAAAAAATAGAATTATTTTTTGCTAACGGAATAAACAGTACAGGTAACAGAAAAAACAGTACTAATATTTCGAATATCAGATATTGTTTAGTGCTAAATATGTGGGAATTGATAAAACGCATTGTACAAAAATAGTACACCAAAACTATTTAGTCTAACCAAAACACTCATTGTCATAAAATTAGTATAAAACTGATAAATTATCGTCATATTTCTAATTTAGATTAAAGGTAACATAAGCTGTTTTAATCGCTTGATATCTTCTAATTTGGAATATCTTAATGATAAATGTTGATAGAGTTATTGCTGACCAATTACCTTCGTTGAATAATAATGCACTTACACAAAAACCAGTCAAGGCAATTCTAAGTAATTTATTACATGAAAAAGACTTATTTAACTTTGAACGGGAGTATCCCCATTTACAAGGAATCGATTTTGTTGAACAAGTTTTAGAGTATTTTGATTTCAGTTATAGCGTATTAGATAAAGAAAAAGAGCGAATTCCGACAGAAGGCAAGGTTGTGATCATCGCTAATCACCCTATTGGTTCATTAGATGGTCTCGCTTTATTAAAACTTGTTAGTGAAATTAGAAGCGATGTTAAAGTTGTTGCCAATGAAATGTTAATGGCAATAAAGCCCTTAGATAAGCTGCTATTGCCAGTTAATAACATGAAAGGTAATTCTACAACCCAAAATTTATCTAATATTTATAGTTACCTAAACGCAGGTGGTGCCGTTATTATTTTCCCTGCAGGAGAAGTATCCAGACTTAGACCAAACGGTATTAAAGATACTCACTGGCACTCAGGTTTTTTACGTATAGCCAAAGCGACTAAATCACCAATATTACCTATGTTTATTGATGGCAAGAACTCAGCATTATTTTATAGTGTTTCTATGGTTTATAAGCCTTTAGCCACTATGTTATTAGTGCGTGAAATGTTTAAACAACATCATAAATCGGTCAACATACGCATCGGTGATATGATTGTACCCGAAAGTTATTTATCTGCTAATTTACCAGTGCAAACAAGTGTAAGCCTATTCAAAAAACACTTATATAGAATTACAAGTGATAAACCAGGTTTATTTAAAACTCATTCTTCAATCGCCTTACCTGAAGACCCTAAAGCCTTAAAACATGCCATTGAAAAATGCGAGTTATTAGGTCAAACACAAGATGGTAAAGATATTTATTTATATCAACATACCGACTCTTCCCCTATCTTACGTGAAATAGGACGTTTAAGGGAACTCACCTTTAGAAGCGTAGGTGAAGGAACAGGTAAACGAAGAGATATTGATAAATACGACTCCTATTATTACCACCTTATTTTATGGGATAAACAAAATTTAGAAATCGCAGGCGCATACCGCTTTGGTGATACGGCAACAATCATAAATAACGCTGAGACTGAGCTTTACTCGCAGACTCTTTTTAAATATAAACCTCAAATGAATGCGTATTTTGAGCATGGTTTAGAATTAGGACGCAGCTTTGTACAACCGAAATATTGGGGAAAGAGAAGCTTAGACTACTTATGGTATGGTATAGGTGCTTTTGTGAAAACAAATCCACAATTTCGCTATTTATTAGGCCCTGTTAGTATTTCTAATACATTTCCACCATCTGCTAAAAACCTCTTAGTGCATTTTTATCAGCAATATTTTTCACCTCAAGAACAATTGGTTGAATCGAACTTGCCTTATCAAATATCGCAACAAGACGCTGATGGATTAAAAGATATGTTTATTGATAATGATTACAAAGCTGATTTTACTAAGCTTAAACACCTTATGGCGAATATGGGTGTAAATGTACCTACGCTTTACAAACAATATAGTGAGTTATGCGAAGATGATGGTGTAAAATTTTTAGCTTTTGGCACAGATCCAGAGTTTAACGACTGTGTAGATGGCTTGGTAATGGTAGATTTAAATAAATTGAAAGAGAAAAAACGCAAACGATATTTAGGTGATTAACTTATTGTTGATTATTATCTTTTTTAAATGCGTTCTATACAGAACGCATTTTTTTTAATTAAAAACCTCAAATAAAATTGATTGGTAAATTTCCTGCAAACTAATAATATCCTCTACGTCAGCATTTTCATTTATTTGATGAATACTATGATTTTTTAACCCTAGCTCAATGACTTGCGTATTATCATCCGCTAAAAACCTGCCATCACTTGTACCCCCAGATGTAGATAGTACGGGGTATAAGCCTGTATATTTAACAATTGAACGCTCTACTTTAGCAATAAAGTTATTTTCGGGTGCTTCACTTTGCGGTGTAAAATATGGTTCACAAGGTCTATGCCACTGAATATCATTTGGTTGAATATAATCGCTCACGGTGTCATTGATTAATGCTTTGAGCTTATTTTGATTAAATTTATGACTATATCTAATATTAAATGCGACATGACACTCTCCAGGTACAATATTATCTGTAAACTCTCCCGAATTGATATAAGTAACTTGTAAACTACTGCCAGGAAAATCATCACTGCCTTGATCCCAATTTATGCTGTTAAGTGAATCAACTATTTGAGCAGCTATTGTTACGGCATTTACAGCATACTGCGGATAAGCAACATGACCTTGCTTTCCGATACAGCGAAGGTTGGCAGATATTGCCCCTCTTCGTCCCACTTTAATCGTATCTCCAATATGTGATTTAGAGGTGGGCTCACCAACTAAGCAATAATCTATTTTTATATTTCTTGAATCAATCCACGATTTAATGATTTTAGTACCAAACTCAGCTTCACCTTCTTCATCACTCGTCAATAAAAATAACAATTCGCAATGTGGGGACTCTAATTGGTTAAAAAAGACTTCGATAGCAGCAAGCATCGCTGCAATGCCACCTTTCATATCAGCAATCCCGCGTCCGATTATTGTGCCATTATTTATTTTTGCACTAAAAGGATCACTTTGCCATGAAGCCGAATTTCCAACAGGAACAACATCAGTGTGTCCACTAAAAGCAAAGCAAGGTACATTTTCACCGTATTTATAATGTGCGATTAAGTTTGTAACACCATTTTGACAAAGCCATTGAATTTCAAACCCTAAATTAGATAATTTACGGGCCACCCAATGCTGACAGCCATTATCATCAGGTGTGATTGAGCGAAAATTAACAAGTTTTTGGCTATATAGAATACAGTTTTTCTCGAATATTTTATGATCAATAAATGTATTGCACGTCACTTGTTTTTTTAACATATGAGTGTTTCATAACAAATAAATGTAGTGCTAGCTTAAAAACTATAAATGACTAAACTATTTCATTCTTAAGAAAGATTAATGACAGCCAATTGCATCCATACTTTTAATTAACATAACGATATTTATTTATATTTTAGACTGTGATCAATAATTGATATTTATAATAAAGCTAAAAAATAAACCATTGATTAAGCCTATTTTTTTCTGTTATAAAAGTATTCAAATACATTATTATGAGTTTAAAATGGAAGTTATTATTATTTGTGCATTTATTGCAGTCCTTTTACCTTATTTAGCAAAGGCTCCGTTGGCAATTGCTATGAATAAAGAAAGTAAATATGACAACCA
Source organism: Pseudoalteromonas sp. C2R02 (assembly GCF_018860845.1). Lineage (NCBI taxonomy): Bacteria > Pseudomonadati > Pseudomonadota > Gammaproteobacteria > Alteromonadales > Pseudoalteromonadaceae > Pseudoalteromonas > Pseudoalteromonas sp. C2R02. The sequence goes on from NZ_JAHKQC010000001.1 coordinate 13,815, forward strand.
CTACCCTAGAGATCAGCAAGCGAGATTAACAGGTTTTGGAGCCAGAGCACTTGCAGCACACCAAAACTCTTTCGAATCGTTAATTGTATTCTCTGTGGCGCTTGCCATTGTTTTAAGTACAAATAACACATCAATAACAGTTCAAATATTAGCTATTACTTATCTTGTCGCTAGGGTTGCGTATTGCATTATGTATTATATAAATTTAGATAAGTTACGCTCTTTAATGTGGCTTATTGGTTTATTATGCCCACTGACGATGATTGGACTTAGTTTATCAAAATTAGCATAAGAAAGCGGTTGATAAATGCTTGTTGTTGGTATTAAACAACAAGCATTTAAATTCACAGAGCAATTCTTTTAAATTTTTTAAATGGCAATTTATCACCCCAGTTATAAAGCATTAATCCTACAATCACAAAGAGCGCACCTATTATTAAATTCACACTAATCGTTTCATCATTAAAATATGCTCCTAAGCTTAAAGCGATAACCGGCGTCATCATAGTAATTAAAGCAACTGTACTCGCATTAAGTTTTTGCAATATAAAGTAATAAGCAATGAAACCAATTAATGAACCAAAAACACCTAAATAAATAATGGCCCAAATTGAACGTTCGCCCCATGAGTTAACAGGTAAGGTGCCGTCTTGTAAAAACCAAACTAAAGTAAATAAAGGCAGTGATAATAATAATGCGCCAACGGTAGTAGAAATCGCATTAATTTTAATATCAACACTTTTAACCAACACTGAGCTTAAACTAAAGAAAAATACAGCTATTAAAATATAAATTACACCGGGTAGACTACTACCATCAAGCGATACACTATCAGAACAAACAAAAGCTAAACCAATAAAAGAGGTTGCCATAGCCACTTTACGTATTATGCCGAGTTTGGGCTCATTTAATATTTTTTGGGCCATTAGACCAGCTAAAACAGGCGCTAAACCAAACATCAATGACATCATACCTGAGGAGATATAAGGAGCCGCCATATAACTAAATGTCATACCACCAAAAATCCCTAATCCAGAGTAACTATAGAGCTTTAAAGCTTGTTTATTTATCGGAAATTCAATTTTAGAGACTTTGATGATCAGCCAACCAAGAATAACGGCTATCACCATACGTGCTAATACTGCGAGTGTTGGACTCACGGTTTCACTACTCCAAACAATGCCTAATGGCGTTGTTGACCAAATTATAACGACGGCTAAATATGCAATAGGTACGTTCATTTTCTTTCCTAAATATCTAAAATATAAAGAAACAATATTTGCGAAATTTGAATGGTGTAAAAACACAAAAGCCGCAATATAATTTCTGCGGCTTTAAAAGGGTAACTCTAGATTTCTTTTTTACACCACAGATCGACTATGCCAATAATAATTGCTGACTAGCAGCCAATTATGACATGTTTGGTTTACATTTGAGGTAAGTCGATTTTGTTTCATTGCGTTTGGTATAAACTTAAAATAAAAGTAAGAAGTGGTATTCTGCGCTTAATTCATAAAGAGTCAATTAAAAAGTGTACTAATAATCAACTGTAAAAGTAACAAGATAATTCTGTTGTAAATTGAGAGTAAACGAGTAAGTTTTTTGGAGATAGTATAATAGTTATTTACTTGTATGAGTAAACGAACCATCCCAATCTTCGGGTAATGACATTGCTTTTAAAGTTTCTATTCGCTCTAAATATAATGAGTATATTTTCCTACTTTTATATTGATTAGTTAAAGCTTCAAAATGAAATTTCGCTTGCTGCCAGTTTTTATTAATATATTCGCCATAAGCAGCTTGGTACTGTTTAAGTTCCTCATTTACAGCTAAATCAGTAGATAATTCAACGGGTATTGGCTCAAAAATACTCACAGCTTTATGTTTCCCCTTTACTCTGACCTTATCTATTAATCTAAATTTCATGTCAGGGCAATGTTTTATACAGGTTTCACCGACTAAAAGATCAACACCATAAAACTTTGTTAATCCTTCTAATCTAGAGCCTAAATTAACTGCATCTCCTAATACTGTATATGCTCTTCGGTAAGTAGAGCCCATATCTCCGACATTCATTTCACCAGTGTTTATGCCTACACCCACTTTAATTTGCGGTAATCCTTCCTTTTCAAAAATAAGACTTAATTCATTCGTGATCTCTAACATTTGAAATGCACAATTTATCGCATTTTGAACATGGTATTTATCATTTAAAGGTGCATTCCAAAATGCCATCACCATATCGCCTACGTATTTATCTATGGTTCCACGATGCTCAAATATTGATTTTGTTATTGGAGAAAAGTATCTATTTAGTAAATCACCTAATTCATGCGCCGTTAAATTCTCTGAAATGGTTGTAAAACTTCGAATATCAGAAAATAGCACGGTCATTTCTTTACGTTGACCCGTTAAGTTAATCGCATTCGGGTCTGACAACATTTTATCAATATGTGCAGGCGGCACATATTGATCAAAAATACCTTTTATTTGTTTTCTCCTGCCAGATTCAGTGAAGTAACCTATGCCAATGTTTAAAATAGTGAGTGATAATGCGATAAGCAAACAAGTTGCCATTGGCAAACTTATTTTCTGAACAGACCATAAATAAAAATCTAAAACTATGAGGATTACCAATACAGATAAACCGCTAAAAGCAATACTTCTAGGTCCTAAATAAGGAAAAAACACTGAAAGGGTACAACCTAAAAATAACAGTAAAAATAAAATTGCAGCCTCCCACCAATCAGGTACACTCGGTATTATTTCAGGATGTAACAAGCCATCAATTACATTAGCATGGATTTCAACACCAGGATATTGTACCCCGACAGGTGTTGCCCTTAAATCCGCATGACCAATTGCAGATGTGCCGACAAATACAATAGCGCTATCAAATAAACTATCATCAACTTGCTGATTCAATAAATCTGTTGCAGATATATATGGATAACTTCTTGCGCCGCCTTTAAATGGAATTAATACGCGACCATATTCATCAGTAGATATGATCTGGTTGCCTAATTTCAAACCCACAATACTTCTTGAACTAGCTAATGGCGCTGTTACGACCTTTATTTCATCAGCTAAAGTGTATAGTTTGGCAGCCTCTAAAGCTAAAGATGGGTAAAACACGCCTTGATATTGTGCTAATAAAGAAGTTGTTCTTATAAAGTTATCAGGATCTGGGGATGAATTGATAAAACCTGTACCAGGAGAATTTTCCTGTAAAATAGCTATATTGTTAGTGAAGCCAAAAAATTCATGACTATGTAATTGACTAATATCTGGCGTATCAAATGTAATATGACTAGGCTGCATTTTACCAACTTGTACTTTAGGATCAGCGTAAAAAGCCATACCTAATACCACATCAGTTAAATTAAGGCTTTGTGCCATTATGGCGTCTGCATCTGCATAGTCTTTAAAAGGTGTTAACTGCTCTATCAACTCTTGATTATTTTTCTGCTGATTTAATAAATTGATAACTGAATTAATATCGTTTCTTTGCGGCTCAGAAAACATAACATCAAAAGCAATAACAACAGCACCAGCATCAGCTAACCTTTCTATAATTTTTGCTATTTTGTCACGACTCCATGGAAAGCGACCTTCTTCTTGTAGACTTTTTTCATCAATATCTAATATGACAATGTTTATATCTGTTTGCCTAGACTCTATAGTTGCATTAAGCCTAAGATCATAAATTAAACCATTTATCCTTTGCAAAATTGTTGAGTGATCAGATCCAAAATATTGAATTAACATTATAAAAAACGTAGCTACAAACCCGCTATAAATCGTTTTTTTATGCTCACTTAATGACTTTAAAAATAACATAATTCACTAAACTTTTATTTTTATGGCGCAATAATCATGCAATATTATGGCTCCACCAAATTGATTTTTTGTAAATAAAAGAAACTTGTTGGGAACAAATTGAGGTTATCTGCACCAGCAATAATGAGCGTACCATCAGAACGAACAAGAATAGCAGAAGCCCTTTCATTTGAACCATAATCAAATAATATCCCGCCAACTAAATTAAATAATGTATCTTTAGCACCAGAACTTAAAATTCTTGCAATCACGATATCTTCATCTGTGCCATTAGTGTTGTAGCCTGTTATTAAAATATTATCTGAGGCATCTAAGGCTAAAGCTAAACTCGCAGCATTACCTGAACCATAGTTATGAGATACAATACCATCAGTATCAAAACTCGTATCTAAAGTACCGTTACTATTTAATTGAATAACAACTTGTTCTGTTTGATTGCCAAAAGCAAAACCTGCGGCGACAATGTCTCCATTCGACTTTACTTTTACCGCATTTAAGGTGTCTTGATTAAAGCTTCCGACAGGATCTAAATCTACAGTAATAAAACCATCACTTGCCGCGAAACCTGCTGTATCGAGCACTCCTGCAGAAGTAACTTTTGCAATTAACCCTCTGGGTTCACCTTCAACATAATGTTTTTCTCCAACAGTAATAATTGAACTATCCGACAGAACAGCGATATCTTTAACTGTTTCTTCTTCTGCAAAGCTTGGTGTTAAATCAAATATCGCCACACCACTCGTACCAAAAGTGTTATCTAATGTTCCTGTAAAATCCATACGTGTTAAATAGATATCTTTTGTGCCTGAGTTATTACTATTGCCACCAGCCACTAAATGAGAGCCATCCACTTTAATTGCATTAAAGGTTAACCCGATACTCGTTGTTTTATATTCTCCAGAGACCGCAAACGTATTATCTAAGGTGCCAGAATTAGTTAAAAGCGAAATAAAGCCTGAACCGCTGGTTCCCCCTGCAACTGCAAGTCTGCCGTCAGGCAGTTCAACAACCCCTTTACCAGTGAAAGAAATTTCTACATCTTTTTTAATATAATAACCATTACTGCCAAAGCTTTCATCTATAGAACCATCAGAGTTATATCTGGCAACGATTAGATATTTATTTGATTCAGAACTGCCTACTGCGACAAATTTTCCAACATTAGGACTCACCGTTAATTCGATGACTTGACTTAAATCATCGGTGCTAAATGTTGGATCAAAAACATTATAACCATTTGTATTAAATCCAGTATCTAAAGTTCCATCGGTCATAAATCTGGCTATTAATAAATCAGGTTCACTACTTGTTGAAGGTGTTGTTTTAGTTAATAGAATAATTTTATCGGTCGAATCTTTTACTAAAGCAGACACAGGGTTATTTGTTGTCGCATTATCAAATGTTACTTGACCTGAGCTACCATACACTGAATCTACATCACCTGAACTATTCGTTTTATACAAGATGCTGTCAACATTGCTATTACCTTTATCTATGCCAAAAAATAAATTACCACTACTGTCTTCTAGCACAGCCTTTCCTATTGATTTATTAGTGCCAGCCCCTGCATCACCATCAATGTCTACAATTAATAATCCTGAATTGCCACTTGCAAAGCTAGCTGTATCTAATATCCCCGTTGAACTTACTTTTAAAGCGGCAAAATCCTCTCCTTGAACTGGTTTTGCCGACCCCACCATAATGACATCATCGCTTGAATTAATATAAGAATCATAAGATAGGTCATCAGTCGAGCTACCAAAATCAAAAGTCACTGCGCCTATCCCTCCAGCATATCCGCCGGTACCACTATCTAAACTAGGTGTGCCAGAGACATCAAATCTAGCAGCAGCAAAGTCATTTTGTGTAGCACCATTTGCCACATAACCAGTAATTACGGCCATACCATCACTTTGCAGTAATAAAGATGTTGGAACATCTGGGCCTGATACAAATGTCGCATCAGCTGCTTCATGTGATGCACCATTAGTTGCAAATTTTATCACTCTAAAACCACCACCACCTGAGCCGATAGTAGAGGCTACTAAAATATTATCACTAGAATCAATTTTTACATCAGCAGCTTTAGTATCATAGCCATAACTAGTGACTCGATAACCTGTTGAATTAAAACTCGTATCTAATATGCCTGTCGATTTATATCTGGCGACAAATACTTCATTTATTGTTCCATTGTATTGAGAGCCTACAACAATAATATTGTCGGCTGAATCAATTCCAACAGCGATAGCATCTTCTATTAAACCTAAATCATGATTGACAACTCCTTGATAACCAAAAGCACGATCTAAACTGCCGTCAGTATTAAAACGTGTTATTGAAATATCAGTTGTATTACCACTAAAATTATTTTTCCCGACAACAATCATTTTTCCTGACGCATCTAAAATAACATCATTAGGGCTATCGTATCGCATTTTAGAAAATGAATTTGAACCTGCTGTACCTGATGAGCCAAATGCAGTATCTTTTGTAGGTGTCGCATTTTCAACTACATTTGTAACATTTACCGTAACAGTTGCTGTATCAAAAAGAGACCCACTATCAGTGGATTGAACTGTAATAGTATGATTTGTATCTTGTTCATAATTAAGATTGGAATTATCAATTACGGTTATCTCACCCGAACTACTGTTAATTCCAAAAATACCTCCACTATTAATCGTTATGCTATAAGTTTGAGAGTCACCAGAATCAACGTCTGAAGCAGCAATTGTGACAACGGAAGTGGCATTTGCTGAGTTCTCTGCCAAAGCAACAGTATTATTATTTAATACTGGCGCATCATTCACAGCTGTAATGGTAACCCCCACACTGGAAGATGCAGTACCACTATTACCATCATCAATACTATAACTAATGGTATCTGTACCATTAAAGTTGGGATTAGGCGTATAATTTAAAGTTTGATCGCTTTGTATTGCCACACTGCCATTGGGCGCTGTAGCTGTGCTGACAGTTAACGTATCGCCATCTACATCTGAATCATTGCTCAATACATTTATATTAACCAATGTATCTTCATTAGTCGTTTGGCTATCAGCAGTAGCAACTGGTGCATCATTAACTGCGGTAATAGTTACACTCACACTGGAAGATGCTGTACCACTATTGCCATCATTAATACTATAACTAATGGTATCTGTACCATTAAAATCAGCATTAGGCGTATAATTTAAAGTTTGATCGCTTTGTATTGCCACACTGCCATTGGGCGCTGTTGCTGTGCTGACAGTTAACGTATCGCCCTCAACATCTGAGTCATTACTTAATACATTTATATTAACCAATGTATCTTCATTAGTCGTTTGGCTATCAGCAGTGGCAACTGGTGCATCATTAACTGCGGTAATAGTAACCCCCACACTGGAAGATGCTGTGCCACTATTACCATCATTAATACTATAACTAATGGTATCTGTACCATTAAAATCAGCATTTGGCGTATAATTTAAAGTTTGATCGCTTTGTATTGCCACACTGCCATTGGGCGCTGTAGCTGTGCTGACAGTCAACGTATCGCCATCTACATCTGAGTCATTACTCAATACATTTATATTAACC
>NZ_JAHKQC010000054.1:0-3457 GCF_018860845.1 Pseudoalteromonas sp. C2R02
TCAATAGGCAATAGTTTTCTTTTTGACCGTTTTTTGCAGTGACGGTCAAATGTAAATCAATTAAAAAAATCTTTTACTTCGTCTGTCATGTGGCTATTAAGCATCGCTTACAGCAAACACATATAGAGGCTCTCTTATTGCGATCTCATCGCTGCCTGCTTTAGTTCATATCCTTATAACATAGCAAGGGCACTACGACTAAATGGATTTAGGAGGTAGAATGAAGCAGGATGCCAGAATCGAGACATTCATCGGTTTACCTGATCAAGGCGCTATTCAAGCATGTTGGTTGCATAATGTGCACCAGTTAGTTTCAGGCTCAAGTCAGGTGTAAGCGACTTTGCTTATTGTATTAATGCACGCGTACTGAGTGTCTAATCAAGCCAAGAGGCTTAGGTATTTAGGCATATAATCAGGCTAAAGCTTAATGGCTATTAACTCACCCAATTGATTGATGCTCAACCTTATATCCAGTTAGACGTTCAGCTCACTCAGTACCGTGACTAACGCTTTAAGAATCGGGTTTCATCGAATACAGTCTCTTTTTTAAGCATATAATAAATGCAACGACCGAGCTTATGCGCCAGCGCTGAAAGTGCTTTTGCTTTGCTCATTCTTTTTTGTAATTTTTCAAGGTATTGAGTGGCATTATGGTTATGGCGTAATAACAATACAGCAGCTTCAGAGAAAGCCCATTTCAAATGGGCATTCCCTATTTTATTGCCCTGAGTACCGTAAGTTTTACCAGCGGATTGTGCTTTGCATTTAACTAATCGAGCATAAGATGCAAAGTTTTGTACTGTTTCAAAGCGTTTAATATCGCCAATTTCATAAAGAATTGTTAATGCTAGAATTCTACCTATGCCATTAATGGTTTGCAAGATATTTAGATGAACGGGGTTATGTTGCTTGGCCATCTGTTCAATATAATGCTCTAAAGGCTTGAGCTCTTTTTGATAGCAGTCAAGTATGCCCATATCGAGATTAATAGAGCGTTGTACAACTGGGTCGGGAAAGTAATAGCGCATTTTTTCTCTATCACATACATTTTTTAAATTTACATTGTGGGCAGGTAGATTGTACTGGCTGGCGGTATTTGCCACATGGGCTTTTAAATCAGCACCATGACGAACGATTTTGGTTCTGCGACGTAATAAGTCGCGTGTAGCACGCATTTCTTTGTCGTAGACATAAGCGAGTGGAAAGTTACCGCCTCGAATAAGTTTAGCGATTTTAAATGAATCTATTTTATCGTTTTTAGCTTTGCCACCATGAATGGCTTTCATATAAAGGGCATGACCAAGAATAAAATCGATATTATGCGCTTTACAAAAATCGGCAACCCAATACCAGCAATGCATACATTCAACACCTACCACAATGTCACCGATATAGGGCTGTAACGTATTGCGTATAAACGCGATACTTTGGAGGAGGCTCAATGATTATCAAGCCGCTAAAATAAGATTCATCAAGCGGTCATGCCATTTGCGGAGCAAATCGCCCGCCCGCATTGGTTCACTTTTTAGCGGGGCGTTGAGGCTGTAGAATTTATAAAAAAGACACTTTTAAGTGTCTTTTTTAGTTTTTACATTTTTGTTTTTTCTTAAGCTTGATACCAGATCTTTGATGTGATCTAATAGATATTATTGAACTATTGAACTATTGAACTATTGAACTATTGAACTATTGAACTATTGAACTATTGAACTATTGAACTATTGAACTATTGAACTATTGAACTATTGAACTATTGAACTATTGAACTATTGAACTATTGAACTACTGAACATCAGAATGGCACTTATATAGTAAAAAGGTAAACCAAATTTATCTTGTCAAAATAAGTTCATACCTATCGACTTTTCCCGCCAAAATAGAAGATTACTTGGCAACAAATAAAGAAAAATTAAGCAGTAAAGGCAAGCCAAGATTATTTACCAGTAAAGACTTTCATTATGATAAAAGTACAAAAAGTTGTCGTTGTCCAGCAGGGAATGAAATGTGGTGTAGTTGTACAAATTTAAAAAGTGACGAACAGGTCTACACAAGGTTTGCAGGTTACCTAAAAGATTGTAAGGTTTGTCCATTGCAGAGCCAGTGCATGCGAAAAGCACCGATAAAAACAGTTAGACAAGTGCAGTTTTTAAATGACAGAGAATTAAAAACGCCATCATATAAAGATAAAATGCGAATTAAGATAGATAGCCTAATAGGAAGACGACAATACGGTAAAAGATTGGGCGCTATAGAACCGGTATTTGGCAATATCACAGTGAATAAAGGCATGAATAAATTCACCTTGCGAGGACAAGAAAAAGTGAATGCGCAGTGGCAAATGTATTGTTTAGTTCATAACATAGAAAAACTCTGCATTAAACCCACGAAAACACACCATATATCATTTGAATACGGCCTTTTTACTTATAAACCCCTCATTATTTACGATCTAGTGATAAAAAATAAAAATCAGCAAAAACGTAAACGTTTTTGATTGTTAAAACAATTTAATGTCAGTAAAGTGTTCCGATTATAAAATATTAATTTAAAACGAGTAATTCTACAGGCTCGTTAGGCGCTAAAGAAACATTAATGTCAGGAGATAAAATGAATCCTTTTAACCCAGGGTATTACACAGATAAGGACTTAAAAAATGCAGGATTTAAGTCTATAGGAAAGAATGTACAGATAGGAAGGAATTGCACAATAATTGGCCTTGAAAATATTGAAATTGGAGACAATGTACGCATTGATGGTTATTGCACAATAATAGCCGCTGGAAGTGGCTGGTTGAAAATTGGTTCATATATTCATATAGGGAGTTATTGTCTATTATCCGCGGGTGACGGTATTCAGCTACATGACTTCAGTGGGTTATCTCAAGGTGTATGTATTTATAGTAGGACTGACGATTATAGTGGAAAATATTTAACGAACCCTACAGTGCCGGCTGCTTTTACAGGAGTAAGTGAAGGAACGGTAACACTTGGTAGACATGTCATTGTTGGCTCTGGTTCAGTAATACTCCCTAATGTTACAGTAGGTGAAGGGTCATCCATAGGGGCCCAATCTCTTGTAACCAAAAACCTTGAAGAGTGGGGGGTGTTTTTTGGAACCCCTGTTAAACGATTAAAACGTAGATCACAAAAATTATTGGAACTTGAAAAAAATCTACTATCAAAAAGCGCTTAATACATATGAGCCTTAACTCTGTCAATAGGCAATAGGCAATAGTATTCTTTTAGACCGTTTTTTATTACAGTGACGGTCAACTTTAAATCAATAAACAAACCCGTTTACTTCGTATGTCGATGCGGCTGTTAAGCAAGTAGCTTACGGCAAACACATATAGAGGCTCTCTTATTGCGATCTCATCGCTGCCTGCTTTAGTTCATATCCTTATAACATAGCAAGGGGCACTAGACATTCATCGGTTTACCTGATCAAGGCGCTATTC
>NZ_JAHKQC010000017.1:0-7671 GCF_018860845.1 Pseudoalteromonas sp. C2R02
CTCAGAAGTGAAACGAAACAGCGCCGATGATAGTGTGGGGTTTCCCATGTGAAAGTAGGACATCGCCAGGCTCCTAATTAAAGAAAGCCGATACAGAAATGTATCGGCTTTTTTGCTTTTTGGGATTTAGAAATTATACCCAGCTGGCATCGCTAGGCTCACTCTCATAATTTCAGTAAAAAGCCCAACTCAATGAGTTGGGCCTTTATGAAGTACCAGAACATCAGGCTCTACTCTTATAATTATAATCACAAGAAGGAGTCAATACAGAAGTGGATCAATTTAACTATATGATGAATTTTATTAGCTTAATAGAATTGGTATGGCAAAGGTTTTATATAAAGTTGTAGATATAAAAAAACCAGCTCCAGCTGGTTTTTATTTTATTACTATCTTAATTCATTAGGAATGTTGTGTTGTGCCCATGATAATAATTCGATTCTATTGCGGCATTTTGTTTTTCTAAAAGCACTATATAAATGTGTTTTTACTGTATGAGGGCTGATATCTAACTTGTCGGCGATCTCTTTATTTTTACTGCCTGTACTCATCAAGGTTATGATTGCACGTTCACGCTTTGTTAAGTTCACTGGTTCTACAGGCGCATCTGTAAACTTAGCGATTGTTTCCTTATTAAAGTGTAATAACCGAGTTAAGGCATTACACATAATATCTCTTCGGTACCAAAGTTGGTTTTCAAGTAATAATCGGATACCTTTCATTAATACATCAGCATTATCATTGGCATAAAATACACCTCGGATACCACTTAATAGTGCGCGATTTGCAAGCTCAGTATTTTGGCCAATATTAAATAATACGATATCACATTCAAAAGTAAGTGCAGCTACTTTCGCTTGCAATTTCTCCCATGCATTTTCTTCACCTGATTCAATAAACAACAGTCGAGTATTAGTAGGGATATCTGATGTATCTGTACTACTTTTAACTTCCAATCCTTGGGTTTTTAATAAAGGCGCTAGTACATCTAAGCTTATATTATTAATTGGATTAGGTTCTTGTAGAATAAAAGCAGTACTTTTCATGTTAATTACCCTTACCTATTTGTTCGTTGTCTTAAAATAGGTATCTAAATTTCAAATTAGAGCTAACTTTAACATAGAAATAACATCCTTAGTATTAGTTTCTTTGTTTTAACTAATGCTTTAGGGTTTCTTTTTGTGCTTTTATTTTAATTTATTTTTAAATTAATACTTTTTTATTATTTGTATATGGCGGCCAGCCCATTTCTTTACCTGCAAGCATATGAAGGTGGATGTGATATACCGTTTGACCACCATCTTCATTACAATTCATTACGACGCGATATCCAGAGTCTGAAAAACCTTCCTGCTTAGCTAATTTAGCAGCGACTAGATATAGTTGGCCAATTAAACTAGCATCCTCAGTTTTAATATCATTGATCGTTTCTATTGCTTTTTTTGGGATAATTAATACATGATATGGCGCTTGAGGATTGATGTCTTTAAAAGCTAAAGTTAACTCATCTTCATAAACAATATCAGCAGGGATTTCTCTGTTTATAATTTTAGTGAACAAAGTGTCTTGTGCCATGGTTTTATTCCTTATAATTTTGTGGCTTAATTATGTCACTTTACATTTACTTGTCTATTAATGGATTAAACTAATTATGCGATACTTTCTTTTATGCTTACCTTTTATTTCATCTTTAACTTATGCTGCGCAGATAAAATTTCCTGCTGAGTTAATTCCGTTGCAGGTAGGTGCAGAAAAAATAGAACATTCATTATTTTCTAAAGTTGATGAAATAACACTAAAGAAAGGGACACATAAATTAAAAATCAAATATTCTGATTTATTTGAACTTGACTATGATGACCATGAAGTTGTTGAATCAAAGCCTTTTTGGATAGAGATTCAGATATCTGAGAATGTTAATTACCAGGTGATTTTTAATAAACCAGAAGATGAAGTAGAAGCGCAAGTATTTGCCAAATCACCAAGCGTGACATTAAAAGCAATTTCAACAGGAGAATTAGTTTCAGTAGCTAAAAGCTCAGAGCCTGCCCAGAAGGTAGCAGTAGTTAAGCTGGCGAAAGTAAAGCCATCACCTAAAGCATTAGAAATGCTTAATTTCTGGTGGCAACAAGCAAATGAACAGGAAAAGGAAAGTTTTTTGAATACACTAAAAAACAAGGGTCATTAGACCCTCGTTTTAACGTTCGATAAATATCTTATTTAAATAAGGCGTCTATCGTTCCTTGTGCTAATGGGTGATAGCCAGGACGTGCATTTAGGTACACTTTGTTAGCCCAGTCTTTTTTATTATGTTTCACTAATGTTTTATATAGTGGCACAATTAGCTTTCTACGACCTATCCCCGTTAAGTGCTTATCTAAAGCTGGGTATACTTCTTGGTATCCATTGCCAACAGCTAACATAAACCATGCAAAAGCGATTTCTGCATTTGTTGTTTGCGTTAAGTTAAATGCGGCGTCAATTTTTTTCATGTTATCAATTGAAATATCACGAGGTAAATTATTGATAAAATGAAGCCATTCATGAACTGTCCATTTATCAGTTGCTAATGTGTCTAGTGTAGTTGAGCCTTTTAACCAAGATTTTAGGTTTGCATCTACTACTTTAAATACATCAGAAGTTGGATTTGGCGCATCTGCTGGTAAGCCAGGCTGATAAATCCATTCATGAACTTTGTCTGAAGATACGATACCAGGGAACTTATTAATTAAGTTTTTATTTAAGTAAGTAACAAACTCAGCAGTATTAAGAGACTTAAATGAATAATCGTCAAAGTATTTTTTAACAAAAATATCAAATCTTTCACGACCAAACTTTTCTTCTAGGTAAAGTAAAAATAGCTGGCCTTTAATGTAAGGTACACTTGAAAATGCATCATCAGGATCACGGCCATTTAGCTTTAAATTTAAAATTGTATCTGGCGCATCAATCGTTTCTAATTGCCCTTTTAAGCGCGCTACTTCTAATGATTGCTCCATTACTGCACGATCTTTCCCGAAAACTTCTTCCATAATGCGATTTTCAACATAAGAAGTAAAACCTTCATTTAGCCATAAATCTTCCCATGTTGCATTGGTAACTAAGTTACCAGACCATGAATGTGCAAGTTCGTGTGCAATTAAAGATACTAAACTTTTATCACCAGCGACAACCGTTGGTGTAATGAAAGATAATCGAGGGTTTTCCATGCCACCAAAAGGAAAGCTAGGTGGCAGCATTAATAAATCGTAACGTCCCCAAGCATATTCTCCATACATAAGGTTGGTTTTGTCTATCATAGCCTGGGTGTCATTAAATTCAGCAATAGACGCATCTAAGATACCGGGCTCAGCATAAATGGCAGTTTGATGTGACATTTCTTTATATTCTAAGTTACCAGCACCAATTGCAATTAAGTAAGGAGAGATAGCTTGTGGCATAGTAAAGCGGTAATCACCATCTTTAATTTTTACATCTGAATTGTCTGCACTCATAACGGCACGAATATCTTCAGGTGTTTGGATACGGGCTGAGTAAGTGACTCTCATTGCCGGAGTATCTTGGATCGGGATCCAGCTACGCGCATGAATAGCTTGAGACTGGCTATACATAAAAGGTTGCGTTTTACTTGCTGTTTGAACAGGTGTTAACCATTGCAGGCCTGATGCAATAGGTAAACTGTTATAATAAATCCTAATGATTTCTGCTTGGCTATTTAAGTTTATAGTTAGCTTTGAGCCTTTAACATCATCTCTTTGAGCTAATTTATAATTGGCTTTATGCCATGCACCATTTTGAGCTTTGTACATGATTTTATCTATTTCAAGATCTCGAGTATCTAAAATTAGTTGTTTGCTATTTTTATCCTGCCAACTAAGTGTATGTTCAACAAAGCCTTCAAGCTCCTTTTTATCAAAGTTTATATCAAGATCTAAATGAACATGAGTTGTGACAACTTGTTCTACATTAGCGTAACTATGTTGATCTTGAGCTGCGATGGCTGTTGAGCTTAGTGATAAAGCACTAGAGAGTGCCATAGCATAAGCAATGCTATTAAGTTTCATGTATAACCCTTGAACGAAAATGTTTATGTTATGTATTTAATCTCTTATATACCATGCTTTATAGTTTACGGTAAGATATTGCTATTATAATTAGCATAAAAAAGAGACTTTCTATTGCTATCGCTTCAATCACGCCACACTTTTGCTTTGCCTGTTATGGCACGAGATATAATTGAGATAGAAAAAGCAGAACAATTAACTCAAATTGATTTTAATGTTCCTTTTATGATTTTAGGTGAAGGAAGTAATACTGTTTTTTTAAATGATTATTCTGGTTTGGTTATCTCTATGAAAAATAAAGGCATAGAGAAAAAAGTAGATAATGAATTTATATATTTAAACGTATCTGCAGGTGAAAACTGGCATGAGTTAGTATGCTCTACATTGGCTGATAATATATTAGGCTTAGAGAATCTCGCTTTAATCCCTGGTTCAGTGGGTGCAGCGCCAGTACAAAATATAGGTGCCTACGGCGTAGAAGTCAGGCAATTTATTGAATATGTAACTGGCTATGATATAAACCAAAAGCGTTTTTATACTTTAACCAATGAAGAGTGTGAGTTTGCTTACCGAGAGTCTATATTTAAAGACGAATTAAATAAAAAATTTATTATTACAGAGGTTGGCTTTAAGTTTAACAAATTATGGCTACCAGAGTTAAGTTATGGGCCATTAAAGCAGGTATCACTTACCGGTAATAACGCTGAAGATGCAAAATCAATTTTTGAACAAGTTGTTTCCATAAGACAAGAAAAACTACCCGATCCTAACAAAATCCCCAATGCTGGCAGTTTTTTTAAAAACCCAATCATTAAAGAAACACAATTAATTGACTTAAAAAAAGCGTATCCAGATATCCCAAATTATCCCGTAGGTTTGAATGCTGACAATGTGAATGAATTTAAATTAGCGGCAGGTTGGTTAATAGATAAAGCTCAATTAAAGGGTTTTAGAGTTGAAGGAATAGAAGTAAACCCTCTTCAAGCATTAGTACTACTGAATCATGGGAATAGCACGGGTGATGATATCACTAAAATGATCTTAACAATTCAAAAAACCATAAGAGAAAAATTTTCTGTTGAATTAGAACATGAAGTTAGGATCATTAATACAAACGGTGAGTGTAAGGTAGGCTTAGATAACATATCTATTGAAGGACAGTCATGAAGGCGCCACAAGGTAATAAATTAGTTATTTTAAATTACTTAGAGCAAGCACAAGCAACTACTGGCAAGTTTGTCTCGGGTCAACATTTAGGAGATGAGCTAAATATAAGTCGTGCAGCAGTGGCAAAACATATTCAATCACTACAACAAATGGGTTTAGATATATTTAAAGTATCAGGTAAAGGTTACCGTTTGAGTAATGAACTTAATCTACTTAATCATCAAAAAATATCAACTCAATATCGGTTAGCCGCATTTAAAGAAAGTAAATTAGAGGTTCATCCTGTTATTGATTCTACTAATAGTGAATTAATGAGACGCATACAATCAGGTGAAACCTTAGCCTCAGGGACTGTCATTGTCGCTCAGATGCAAACAGCAGGTCGGGGGCGAAGAGGGCGAACTTGGCAATCACCTTTTGGTGCCAATCTATATTATAGCTATTATTGGCTATTGGATGACGGTCTACAAGCTGCTATGGGATTAAGTATCGTAGTTGGGTTAGCTGTTTATGATACTTTAAAAGCGCTATATGGCATTGAAGTACAATTAAAATGGCCGAATGATATTTTGTTTGATAATAAAAAACTTGCAGGCGTATTAGTTGAACTTGATGGTCAACCTCAAGGACCATGTAAATTAGTGATAGGCATAGGCTTGAATATTAAAATGCCGCAAACCTATAGCGATCAAATCGATCAACCTTGGACCGATCTGTCTTTATTAAACCCTAATACAGATGTGATAGACAAAAACAAATTGGTAGCTCAATTAACACATTGTTTAGAAGTAAGATTAGAGGAATATCGTCAAACTGGATTATTAAACATGCACCAAGAGTGGAATCAATTACATGCTTTTCAAGAGCAGTTAGTCACATTGGCAACAGGTAAACGTAATTGGCAAGGCATTTGTGAGGGAATAGATGCACAAGGTGGCATTAAAATAAGGCAAGATGGCGAAGTAAAAAGTTACTTTGGCGGTGAAATATCTTTAAGAAAGGTAAATTAATGTCATGATATTATTAGTTGATGTTGGTAATACAGCCCTTAAAACTGCGCTATTTGATGGTTCTAAAATTTTGCTTTGTCTATTTGAAAATTTGGATTGGTCAGTGATAAGCAATGTTATTTACTCCCATGTTGCAACTACTAAACAGCTTGCAGTTCTAATTGAGGTTGCACAAAGAAAAAGTGTTCCTATCTATAAAGCTGTGGTCTCTAAAGAGTGTGCAGGTGTGAGTTGTGGCTATGCAAATTATCAAACATTAGGCATAGACCGTTGGTTAGTTGTATTGGCGTGTGCAAATGAGCTTACATCTGAAAATAGAGACGTTATTATTATTGATTCAGGTACCGCAACAACAGTAGATATTGTGAATCACAAAAAGCAGCATTTAGGCGGATGGATTTTACCTGGTTTAGATTTATTGGTGGACTCTATTGCATCTAGAGCTGAAAAAGTATTTGTAGATGAAAAAACACCTTTTAAAGCAGAATTTGGTGTCAATACACCAGCAGCGTTAAAGAATGGCTGTTTGATTTCAACATTAGGCGCAATTCAATATGCTATCTCTCTTTTAGATAATGAGCCGCTATTAGTTTTTGCAGGTGGTTATGGCATGTTATTAAAAGATCAAATGCCGCTAGAGTTAAATCAACAAGCTATTTATAGCGAAGACCTTATTTTTAAAGGTTTGCTTGTTTGGTATCAAAATGAAGTTAATTCTTAGATTTTTGCTCATTTTTGCCTAAAGATTCAACAAACAATCAAAAAATTAAAATTATTTTAATTAAAGGGTTGCATCATTCTGAACCTTGCTCTAGAATCCTGCCCCGTACTCAAGCAGAACACTGCTTATCTAAAGTACGGTGTGCCGACTTAGCTCAGCTGGTAGAGCAACTGACTTGTAATCAGTAGGTCAACCGTTCGACTCGGTTAGTCGGCACCATTTCAAAACACTTTAAGTGTTGCTTTCTTCTAGGCTAGGAGATAGTTAATGAACAGTTTTGTGGAGGGGTTCCCGAGTGGCCAAAGGGATCAGATTGTAAATCTGACGGCTCAGCCTTCGGTGGTTCGAATCCACCTCCCTCCACCACTTTTATCACGACGGTTATTAGGTCGCTTCATACAGGTTTGTATCGCGGGCATCGTATAATGGCTATTACCTCAGCCTTCCAAGCTGATGATGCGGGTTCGATTCCCGCTGCCCGCTCCAAGTTCTGGTGTTGCTGATATAGCTCAGTTGGTAGAGCGCACCCTTGGTAAGGGTGAGGTCGGCAGTTCAAATCTGCCTATCAGCACCAGTCTCCAAACCTCTAAAAAACTTCCTTTAATTTGTCTTTATATTTCAAAAATTAATCAAGCTTGTTTATAATTAGCTTTTAATAAATCATTTCGATAATACAGATAGGTTCCGTCATGGCAAAAGAAAAGTTTGA
>NZ_JAHKQC010000005.1:0-3060 GCF_018860845.1 Pseudoalteromonas sp. C2R02
TTGTCATGCTTATCAACACCATGGATACTAAAAACTAATTTAGCACTATTGATTAATAAATAACGATGCCAAAAACTTTAATTAAAGACATATGGGCTCTCCATTATTTGACTGTTTGCACTTTCAATATGGCACAAATGCCAATTGGATGGGGAGTCCATATCATTCGTTGATATGACTCCCACAGTCAACTTTTTTACACTGATCCTTGCTTTTTTTTAAAAAGCCATTCTTAACGAATTTTAAATAAATGAGTTAATGCACTGAATGAAGCAAAGTAATTTCGTCGGTTATCATGCTGATATTCGTGGATTACTAATCTATTGATTAGCAGCGCCTACCTTACATTTTCCGTCGTGGCACATTGTTTCAGTCTATGCTCGTGGATCAACATTGATTGCTCAATGTTGCCGACCTAACGCCCTCGGGAGTCGCTGCTTGATCCAATGCATTAACCCTAACCTTTTCATGCTGGTACTCTGGCAGTTCGTTTTTTTACATCAATTGGTGCAATTGCCACTTCCCTTGAAATCGCCCATATATATGCAATCATTTCTCTGGCGATAGCAGTTACTGCAACATTGCGATGTTTACTTCTGTGCATTAACCTTTGGTACCTTTTGCATAACCTTAATTGTGCTTGCTAAGCAATATCGATTACTTCTTTACTTAACATTTCTTGTCGTTTTTGCATTTCAGAAGACACTTTAGCTGGAAATTTATAGCTGTGTGCGCCTTCAATTAAAAGACGTCTAGCTCGGCCATTACCACCTTTAGATATCTTTCCTAATTTACGTTTATCACCACTTGAATCTTCACTTGGGGTCAAACCTAGATATTTCATTAGCTTTCTAGGATTATCAAAGCGTCTTAAATCACCGAGCTCTGCAATGATACTTGCTGCAATTAAGAACCTGCATCCGCGCATAGCTTGTATTGCTTTAACGACAGGGTAATAACGCCACCGCTTAACTTGATGTTCAGGTTCGTTAACTAAGCGAGCTAAGTGTTTCATTCGTTCATCAATCGTAAGTAGCATCTTTTGTAAAACAATATGTTGTGCGGGGTGAGGTAAGATTAACTCATTTAACCAGCGTAATGGTTTAAATCATTAGTTGCAGTTTGTCGTGCCCGAGATAAATCACGAACAGCTTCATCTTCAGCCTCAGGTACGTAAATGATTGGAATATCATTCATTTTAAGTAAGAGTGCTAATTTCATAGCATCTTTACGGTCAGTTTAAACCTTTTCTCTAGGTTTTTTAGGTAAAAGAGAAGGTGCAACGATGTAACAACAATGACCAAGACTAGTCAGTAATCGATAAATCCAATATCCACAAGGACCCGCCTCGTAAACAAAATGAAGTGTCGCTTGTGGATATCTTGATTGGAAATCACGGGCCATTTTAATGACGGAAGATTTAGCACTAGAAATACGACCATCGTGTAAAACATGATTATCACGACCATCTAATTCATGTGCTACTTCAAAAAATTCTTTATGGGTATCTAATCCGATGAAAACTGTGATAATATTATTCATGCTAGCCTCTGCTTTATATTGTTTTGACACATATATTATGGCTCTGGCTTGTCAGTTTTGCTGATAAACAAACCCACGAAAATGTAGAGGCTAGCTCTTTGTGGGAGTCATTATGTCTATATGAATAATTAGGTTTAGTTTCATGAATAGAAATATTTCGGAAAAATCACTTCAATTAGATGCTTTAGATGGACTAAGAGGGTTTGCAGCGTTAATAGTTATATTGAGCCATACAAGTAATGCATCAATGTTCTTTGTACCTTTCTTCAATGCATATGGTATTGGAAAATCAGGTGTGTTTTTATTTTTTTTATTAAGTTCATTTTTATTATCAAGAGCATTAATTAAACAAGGAGCTAATGCATTTACGATAAAATCTATTAGCCATTACTCTCAAAGGCGATTTTTTAGGATATACCCATTATATTTTTCTTACCTATTTATGGGAGTGATAACTACTATTATTTTTAGCATGTTGTTAAATAGAGACGATACAGGTATTCCTTTTTCTCTTTCAATTTCCGAGTTTCTTAATCACTTATTTTTACAAGATGGAAAGGGCGTTACATGGAGTATTGCTGTTGAATTTAAGTTCTATTTTGTATTACCTGTTATTATATTTTTATGTCATATGTTGAAAACTAAAGTTGGCTATATTTTTGAAGTTCTATTTCTACTGTGTCTAGTTGCAATAACTCAGGTTATCAGCCCGCAATGGGAATCTGTTGGCAACGACTCAAGGTTGTTGCCATACATGTGTATATTTTTGATTGGTACGGTTTTAGCGGTTATACAGTGCGAAATTGAATCTAGGAATATAGACAAAAACAATTTGAAATTGATAGTCCCGTTAAGTTATTTATCAGTTGCAATGCTTATTTTTATGACCCCTACAGTAGCATCATTTATACTGGAAGACGTAGGAAAACGCTACTTTCATAAGGACTTTATTCAATACGCAGTTTTATGGGGAATTGTTTTATTATCAGTTATTAACTTTAATTCTAAACTATCTTCGTTTTTCAAAATGAAGTGGCTTTGTTTTTATGGCTCACTGAGTTTCTCCATTTATTTGTTTCATCCTATTTTTATTCATTTAGCTAACTATCTACCACTAAATGAATATATTTCAGCTTGGTTTGTTTTGTCTGGGTCAACTCTAGTATCATATATATCATTTAAGTGTCTAGAATTGCCAGCTTCAAATTTACATATAACACATATGAGCCTTAACTCTGTCAATAGTCAATAGTCAATAGTCAATAGTCAATAGTCAATAGTCAATAGTCAATAGTCAATAGTCAATAGTCAATAGTCAATAGTGTTCTTTTTGACCGTTTTTTGCAGTGACGGTCAAATGTAAATCAATAAACAAACCCGTTTACTTCGTATGTCGATGCGGCTGTTAAGCCAGTAGCTTACGGCAAACACATATAGAGGCTCTCTTATTGCGATCTCATCGCTGCCTGCTTTAGTTCATATCCTTATAACATAGCAAGGGCACTACGACTAAATGGA
>NZ_JAHKQC010000022.1:0-3609 GCF_018860845.1 Pseudoalteromonas sp. C2R02
TGCGAACATCATAACCGAGTATAGGAAGAGCTCTTGCCCAATAGTGGGCACCAGAGCAAGTTTCCATCGCTATAATACAAGGTGGAAGTTGTGTTATTTCCTCTAATAGCTTGTTTCTTTTGATAGTTTTTCGTAATTTACACTTGTCATGCTTATCAACACCGTGGATACTAAAAACTAATTTGGCTAAATCAATGCCAACAACTTTAATTAAAGACATATGGGCTCTCCATTATTTGACTGTTTGCACTTTCAATATGGCACAAATGCCAATTGGATGGGGAGTCCATATCATTCGTTAGCTTTCAAGGAAAATTATGCATCCATCCGAACGAATCAAGCATATAAAAGACATTTCCATCGAACTTGCGAAAGAAGATTGGGCATTATTAGATCTTACCCTGAAGCAATTCGGCCTCCCTTGGTCTGAACAATGGAATGGTGGCGATAAAGAACATTATATAATTGAAATGTTGAGCGATTCTAAAGACGAAGCTTTATTGGAACTCGCAAAGCATTTAGGTTTAGCTAGTCAATTAGAGAGTCCTGTAGAACCTGACTTTTGGGAAACTGACGAGGTTCGTATTTTTCTTAGTCACCTTGCTATAAATAAAGTCGAAACCTCTAAATTAAAAGAGCATCTTGAATACTATGGAATGTCCGCATTTGTTGCTCATGAAGATATTGAACCAACTAAACAATGGCAAGCTGAGATTGAATCTGCTTTAGCATCTATGGACGGATTAGTTGCGCTTTTAGCTCCTGGTTTCAAAGAAAGTAATTGGTGCGATCAAGAGGTAGGGGTTGCTATAGGACGTAAATTACCTATTTTAGCAATACGCCAAGGCTTAGATCCATATGGATTCATTGGTAAATATCAAGCTCTCCAAGGTGTTGGTAAATCTGCCT
This sequence comes from Pseudoalteromonas sp. C2R02, assembly GCF_018860845.1. Lineage (NCBI taxonomy): Bacteria > Pseudomonadati > Pseudomonadota > Gammaproteobacteria > Alteromonadales > Pseudoalteromonadaceae > Pseudoalteromonas > Pseudoalteromonas sp. C2R02. The sequence continues at coordinate 910 of NZ_JAHKQC010000022.1, forward strand.
CTGAATTAGCAAATGAGATCTTTGAATTATTTTTACCTATGCCAAATATCGGCGCAAAGATAACGGGTTCACTAGTAAATAAATTAGTAAATTCCCAGTCATTTGAGCAATCCAAAAGACTCATTGGGCTAATTCGTAAGTCTACTTACTTAACTAGCAAGCATGCTGCAGTTCTTAATGAAGCTATTGAAAATAATGAGCAAATTTCACACTCGTGGGGTGTGCCTGAACAAATCAAACAAATAGCGAAGCAATTTGAAAGCTAACAAGCAATTTAAGTCGGAACAAAAACAGTTGGCTTTGTTTCGTACCTCAACAAGTTTAGCCAACTACTTTTGTCCGCTTAATGTGGGCGTTAGCTGATTCAAATAAGTTTCATAAATAATCGGAGTAGGAATGTAAAATGAATAAAATGGATGTGTTAAAAATCACAGTGATTTCTAGGTTATTGCTAAGCGCAGCATTGTGTCTAGCTGCATTAGCAGGTGTTCTTTTTTTAATATTTATATTAAAAGAGGCTATATTTGACCGAAACGAAATATCTAAACTTTTCAGTGAAACCCCCATAAAGTCAATGGTTTCTGAGTTGGTTCAATTAATAGTCTTATTTTTTATAACAGTATTCTCTTTCAGACTGACTAAAGATATTTTGAATAAGGCCAAATCAAATGAACTAAAATACAGAGCTAATACAATAGCTGTAATGGTAGGTTTAATGACTATCTTTGCAATATTTCAACAGCAAGTACTTGATATTGTGTTTAAAGACATGGAACCGAATATGATTATTGGTGCTCTGCTTTTTGGTGGTGGGGCAGGTGCTGGTTGGTTTTCTTGGTTTTTGAAAAAAATAGATAATTATGGAGAGTTATTTCATGTTTATTTATTAGTCGTAACTGCTGGTTTTGGATGGTATGCAAGATTAACTGAAAATGACTCAATACAATTAATATTTTTATCCTTTGTCTTTGGTTCGCTTGTTCGGCTGGGGTTTGATTACGTAGATCAGTCTAATCAGCTCAATAAAGAAACGCAAAAGTTAGTTGCTAAATAATAGCTTACACATCAGCTAACAAGTCAATCAAGCAGGACTAAAAACAGTTTGCTCGGTTCCGCTTCGCTTCACATTTTAGCAAACAATTTTTAGCCTCTTATTGGGGCGTTAGCATTACAAGGAAGCATATGAGTATTCCCGAAATCTTAGGACTAATATTTGGCGTTATTGGTACTGGCATAGCTATATATCAAACTGCCGTGATTAATGAATCTAAAAAGAGAAAACATGAGCTTCAATACTTGCTTGCAGGTATAAATGCTGCCGCAAATCAAAAACAAATGGCATGGCAAAATCAGATTTCGATGCTAAACCCGACAACCAAGGAAGAATTTGAAGTTGCTCAAGTTTATGTCCGCGCTCGAGATGATATTACGGAAGTGGCAACTCTTAGCTCTGCGTTAGAAGGAACTATTGACTCAAATAACTCAGCTATTTTATCAATGATGGATAAATATAAAGTTATCACTGATAAAAGTAATGAAGTTTCAGAAAATGCCCCACCTATGCCAGAGACACCAAAAAATACCAATATGTAGCGTAGTAATGCTAACAAGGCAATTAAACGGAAAATTTACAGTTGGCTGTTTTTCGTTCCTCAAACATTTTAGCCAACTATAATTTTCCGCTTATTGCGGCGTTAGGTTTTTATGAGAATAATTCTAGTTTTGTTATTTTTCCTGAGTTTTAATAGCTTCGCATGCGAGTTAACTACAGAGTATAAAAAGTTACGTGCTGAAGTTACAAAAGAAATTCGCTCATCATATAATTCATGTTTAAAATCCACGAAAGCCTATTTCTTTTATAAGGCAGTAGCGAAGTGCGAGGAAGAGGAACGCGGAAAAAATATCGGTGGCGGTTGTTATCATGTAGTTGGCTACGAAGTAACTCACGATGAATCTGAACTTAATCACTGTAAAATATTAAAACCAACGACTGCACAATCAATAGAATATTTAGAGCAAGTAGCAAAAAATAAAAAGGTAGAAAAGTGTTCCAAATAGTACAAACCTAACAAGGGTTTTCAAGTCGGACAAATTACAGTTGGCTTTTTGTTCGTGCCTCACTTATTTTAGCCAACTGCAATTTGCCGCTTAAAACGGCGTTATGTTTTAAGGAGAGTTATGCGTAAACTAATAGGCGTTTCTTTTTTAGCACTATTGTCGGGGTGCGTTTCAACGCCACAAATAGCTAAGAATGAGACAAGCGCAAATGTATTTGTAAGCACATCAACATTAGAAACAAACTCTATTCACCCTGATGAAACTATTTTTGTAAGAGTTTTTACACCTGAGCAATCCTTAAAAAATGATAGCCCATTGAGTGTAACCGTTCTAAAGCCAAGTCAATCAAACGGAAGCTTTTACTTAAACAGTAGTACACCATATAAAATCCAATTATTATCTATGAACTCGGGAGCATTTAGTTCAAGCTATTGCTCCGCGTTGTTGGATGTAACACCTAGTTCTAATGGAAACTACCAAATTGAGTTTAATGTTAATGAACCTGATGAAAAGTGTTCATTAATTTTTAAAACTAAAAATGAAGAACTGGTAAATCAGACATTCATTAATAATACAATTTACAACATACCTGTACCAATTCCAGTATCGTTGTAATTAAAACATAACACATATGAGCCGGAT
>NZ_JAHKQC010000010.1:0-7058 GCF_018860845.1 Pseudoalteromonas sp. C2R02
CTGAAATCAAAGATGTGTTAGCTTCACGTGGACTTTCTCTAGGCATGCGCTTAGAAAACTGGCCGCCTGCAAGTCTAGCTGAATAATCCAAATCACTAGATAAAGTTTCGTTAGAAGGATAGGTCATGCGCCATCGTAAGAGTGGTCGTCAATTAAACCGTAACAGCAGTCATCGTAAAGCGATGTTCAGCAATATGGCGGGTTCACTGGTGAAGCACCAAATCATCAGAACAACTTTGCCTAAAGCAAAAGAGTTACGTAGTGTAATTGAACCTTTAATCACACTTGCTAAAACTGACAGTGTTGCAAATCGTCGTTTAGCATTTGCTCGTACTCGTGATAAAGAAGTTGTTGGTATTTTATTTAACGAGCTTGGTCCTCGTTATGAAAACCGTCCAGGTGGTTACACTCGTATTCTTAAGTGTGGTTTCCGTACAGGTGATAAAGCACCAATGGCTTACATTGAACTAATCGATCGCCCAGCGACTGAAGAAGTTCAAGAAGAAGTACAGTCAGCAGAATAAATCTTAAATTAGCTTTATAGCTTAATTTAAGTTAAAAACCGAGTTCATTGAACTCGGTTTTTTTATGTTCGAAATTCTATAAATTAACGATTCCTTTAAATATTAAACGTTGCTAATTATTACGTTTTACCAGTTATTAGTTATTTACATTAATCCCTATATACTTAAAAATAATCCTTTAATTAACAACTGGTTGTTTTTTACATTGGTTCTATTTTATTTATTTCAGTTTTACTAATAGACACAAAAATACAGAGGAAAGTCATGTATAAAAAATATTAATAAAACAGCATTTCATATCATCAATTGTATATTAATAGACATTCAGCGAAGTAAAAATGATCATAAACCCATGTTTAAACTTTAAAGCTTGTGAGAATAATCGAATTTAAGACTAAATTCACTTTTTTGAATAAATTAAAAAATATCTGCACAATTTGAAAACCTGTCTATCCTTAGTACCTGTAATGGTACATTTGTTTTTTATAATATAAAAAATTTATATAACAATGAAAAAGGATTTAAAAATGACAGCAACTTTAGATAACGCCTACCACGGATTACTTCCTTTCGAGCAAGATCAAATAAGCCAAGCATACTTAACATATTTGAAAAATGGATTACCTGTAAGTCAGGCAAAAGGGAAAAATATATTAATTGTGGGTTGTGGTATATCCGGTATGGTATCGGCTTCTTTATTACGCAAAGCGGGCCATACAGTGACAATAGTAGAAGCTAATACACGAGTCGGCGGACGTATTAAAACATTTAGAAATACAGAAACAAAAACTTACTTTGAAGACGCTAGTTTATCTGGTGAGGCAGGTGCGATGCGTATACCCGATATGCATAAGTTAGTGCAATTTTTAATTGATCAAACAGGTGTAGAGAAACAAATTTTCTTAAATAAAACGGTATCTAAAGCCGATGCAACTTCAGATAAAATAAATAAACCAGATCGAGATGAAGACGGAAATATTATTTTACCCCCTGCAACAGGTAAAAACTTTTTACATGTTAATTATAAACATGTTCCACGTAGTGTATATGATGCAGAAGGTGCAGATGTTAATGCGCTCCTTAATTACAATCTGGAAGACGATGAAAATACACAATCTAGCATTTTATTAGATAATGCCATAGGTGCATTAACAAAAATGGTAGACGAAGACCCAAAAACTGCATGGCCTTATATTATTGATACTTACGGTGAATATTCAATGCGCCGTTTTTTAACTGAATATGTTCATAATCATCAGAGGTACTCAGAAAATGCCATTGAAATGATAGGTGTTATTGAAAACCTCGCTTCGCGCATGTCTTATTCATTTATTCAAAGCTTTATAGAATTAGCCATCATAAAACCTGATACTGCTTTTTGGTTAATAAAAGGTGGAACAGATTTATTTTCGACAGCTTTTTATGAACAGAATGACTTAAATACTGTAACCCTTACTAATCAAACTTTAACTGATTTATATAAAGATGATAAGACTGGCAAGGTTCGCATTACGACAAAAATGTCGGAAGTGATAGAAGAAAGACGTGTACAAGATTCTAATAATACAAAGGAATTGGCTGAACGTGAGTGGGATGAAGTGATTGTTACAATCCCATTTACGAGTTTTAGAACTGTCCATGTTTGGCCTGAATTTAGTCAACGAAAACGCCAAGCAATTAGAGAACTGCATTATGATGCCGCAACTAAAGTATTACTAGAATTCAGAGAGCGCTTTTGGGAAACACAAAATGATATTTATGGCGGAGGCTCAAATACTGATTTAATAAATCGCTATATGTATTATCCTAGTGAACGGATGGGATCACAGGGCGGAGGTGTTATGCTAGTGAGCTATGCCTGGGCCGATGATGCACGAAAGTGGGATCCTATGTCACATTACGACAGATTTTGTTATGCACTAGAAAATGTTGCAATCACACATGCTATACATGATAAAGATGCAAGTTATGAAGAACGCTTAATTGCGCAACAAAAAATTAAAGACCTATGTGTTTTTGAACCAGCTAAATATGCCGATAAACAAGATAATATTGTAGGAGCAGCAAGTGTAAGTTGGATGGAAAACCCATATGCTTTTGGTGAAGCTGCTATTTATTACCCTGGTCAGCTTGAATTATTTCACAAATCGATTATCTCTAGTGAATGGAATGGTACCGCGCACTTTGCAGGTGAGCATGCATCATTGAAACATGCCTGGATTGAAGGTGCGATAGAGTCTGCGGTTAATGTCGCTTTATTGGTAAATGAAAATCCACTACCAGTATTGGATTAATACTAACTTTTTCGTAATACACCTAAATATAGTCAAGACAATTCTAGCTGATATCTAGCTAGAATTGTCTTTTACAGGAGATAAATTTATGAGCACAGAAAAAGTAACCGTTGCACAATACCTTAAAATTAGACTTGAAGAGCTTGGTTGTGAACATATATTTGGTGTTGCTGGTAATTACAGCGCTGCCTTTTTAAATACTATATCTGAAGACCCTAAATCTATAATTAAGATTTCAGGAAATACTAATGAAATAAATGCAGGTCATTGTGCTGATGGATATGCCAGAGTAAGTAATAAAATAGCGCCAGTATGTGTTACTTATGGTGTAGGGGCATTTAGTTTACTTAACCCTCTGGCAGGGTCTTTTGTTGAACATAATAAAGTGTTAGTACTTAATGGAGCGCCTACTTATTCAGATCAAAAACGTCAAAGGGTAGAAGGTTTACTTTATTCTCATATGACAGGAGATGAAAAAAGTAATATTGATACTTATCGCTCAGTCACTGTTGCTGCAGAGCAAATAAAAAATGCATCTCAAGCCCCTGCAAAAATTGATGCTGTACTGACTGCTATCATTTCAGAAGGCCGCCCTGGGTATTTGGAATTTTATGAGGATGTATGGCGTAAAAAATGTAATGTACCTATTAATAAAATTGACCTACAGCCTCATGAGGGGGAGGCTAATGAAACACAAAAAGCTGTTGCCGCCACAATTGATTTAATTAAACAGCGGGGCAATCCCATTTTATGGGGGGGAATAGAAATCCAACGTCAACAATTACAGAAAAAATTTCAATCATTGATTGAACAAACTAACACGCCATTTATGACCAGTATATTAGCAAAATCAGTATTACCTGAGAATCATGAGATGTTTCGAGGTGTCTATAATGGAAAAGCAACACCTCAAAGCACGAAAGAAATCTTTGATAACGCAGGGTGTAGAATTGCACTAGGTGTATGGAATACCAGCAAAAATCTTGGTGGTACTTCGTCATGGTCAACAGGTATGGTAATGGCCAATAACGAAGGCGTTAAAGTGGGCAATCATATTGATAATAGTGGGAATGAGATTAGCACTCAGTACTTTCCAAATGTTGTTTTAGGAGACTTTATTGATTTGTTAAGTACACAAATTTCTAAAATTGAATTTAAACATTATAAACCTACTATGTATCCATTAATGCAAAGTGTACCAATAGGGTGCACTAAGGAACTCACATACGACAGTTTCTTTAGTGGGATAGACAGTTACTTACGTGAAGAACACTGTGTTGTGGTTGATGCCGGTTTTCCACTCTTAGGCGCACAAAACTTAAAAATTAATTACCCCGATGGTTTTGTGAGTGCGGCAGCATGGCTTTCTATAGGCTATTCAGTGCCTGCTTCACTTGGTGTTAAATTTGCAAATCCTGAAAAAAGGCCTTTGGTATTTGTTGGTGATGGTGCGTTTCAAGAAACTTGTCAGGCAGTGTCTGGACACAATTATTACAACACTAATAATGTTGTGTTTGTGTTAGATAACGGTATTTATGGCATTGAACAAATGTTAGTAAACCCAAACCCATTTCGTACTGGTGATGATAAGGTTCATTATGAAGCACGGCCACAACAAAATGATGTCTATGACTATAACAAATTAAATAAATGGAGCTATGAAAAAATAGTCGATATGGTTGGAGGCCGTGGTGCAGTAGTCAATACAAATGATGAGTTACAGCAGGTATTGATAGAGATTGATAATAACTCTAATGATAACTTTGTGGTAAGAGTTATGCTTAATGAAACTAATATTCCTCAATCTATCGCTTACCGTGCTCAAACTCCAGGAGAAGATGAGCAGAAAGATAGTGTGCCAGTCGATATAACGGATAAAACAGCTTATTAATGCATGTAACAGATTAATATTTATACCTAATATATATTAGGTATAAGTAAATTTGAGTTGTTATATTTTGATATTACTATAACTGCTTTCAATATGGATAAAAACACAGATAAACACAACACCGCTAATTAGCGGTGTTTTAGTATTAAAGCATAAGTTGCAGTTTGATTATGAAATAACAGATAATACCCGAATATTTTAAAACGATAACTTAATACAATGATAAAAAAACATATTGGTTTTGCACTTAATATTTTAGCGGTAGCACTTTTTATTCCTGGCATATATTTTCCTATGTTCTCATTAAATATGGATATGGCTGTTAATGTTGCAAATACGAGCTTAACTTCAGATTTGGTGAATAAACAACTCTCATTAATTGAAACCATTCAAGAGTTATATCAAGACGACAGAATATTCGTAGCGTTATTGATTCTCTTATTTTCTATTTGTATTCCATTAATTAAAACCTTGTTAGTGAGTTTTGCTTACTTTAAACGTAATACAGTACTTGAAACTAAGATTTATGAATTTGTAAGTAAAATTGGTAAATGGTCTATGGCTGATGTATTTATTGTTGCGATATTTTTAGCTGTGCTTTCTACAAATCATGCTGAAACGGCTAACAATCAAGAATTAGTTATATTTGGATTTCAGATGGAGCTTATGATCTCTAGCCAAACCTTATCAGCAGTAGGGCAAGGGTTTTATTATTTTGTAGGTTATTGTTTACTGTCTTTATTAGCAACACAAATAAGTTTTAGTAGTTTAACTGTTAAGGCTTTTGATATTAACCAAGTTGGTATACAAAAAAATTAGTTGGTTAGAGCCAAAACTAGAATTTAGTTTTGGCTGTATTCATTACTATTGCATCAACCACATTTTAGCTTGTCGGGGTGGCAAGTAAAACTTGTGCCATTGCGATGTTACATATTGCACTTCAGTAGGGTTTAGCACATTTTTATAATTACGATACCAATATAAATTATGGTTTGCTGTGTCTACCCAAACGTCTTGACCTGAACCACATTTATTAATACCTACAATACCAGCATGATTTCGTTTAAATAAAATCATACAGTCATTAAAAGCGATTATCTGCATGTCATGATCTTTAACTTCATTATGAAATTTAATCATAGCTTTAATATCATCGCGTTTATATAAATCTAACCAGCGATTACCATCATTACTTTCATTATGATCTGAATAGATCATCGGTACACCACCGTCTCTACCAAGAATGTATGCATTAGCAAGCATTTCATCAACAGGATCTAAAATTTGATACCTAAATCCAGTGTTAGTAGGTATATCATGTGTTATTGAAAAAGTGATAGATCTGTTTTTAGGTAAAGCTTGGCCATAAGCAATTGGGTCAACTAATAAATTCATTGAACCACCAAAACTTAAAGCATTTCTTAATGATGCAAATAATGGGAAATCATATGCGCTGTGATTAGTTTGAGACAGGTAGGGTGCTAAAAAATTATCATAACTGTCATCACCAGCACCACTAGAAGTGATAATTTCTCCGAATATGTGCATATTTTTTGTAATTTCATCTGTAAATACAGAATTTATATGATAGTTGCTCATGTGTTTTGCAGCGTCAACTCTAAAACCGGATACACCAATTTGTTTTAATGCTTTAAGGTAAGACTTCTGTTGTTCTACAATTTTGTTGTTTGGATCTAAATCTGGTAATCCGGTATCACCATTTCCACCACATAAACGCCAATATTGAACATGCCCGGCGTTTCCCCAGTCTGTAATACATCCTGCTGGATTAAAGTCGCTTTCATTAATGTAGTTATTAGATAAATCACCGAACAGTTTCAAACTATTATAGTAGCTCAAATTACTAGAATATTGTGACAGTATCGCATCTCCAGGATAGTTTAAATCAGCTCTTTTATATGACTCATTTGCCATATGGTTGAAGACAATATCGGCATAAACTTCTATACCTTTGTTTTTAAGAGTCTGTACCATGATTCTAAAATCATTAGTATTTCCTAACGGATTATCAATTAATCTTAAATCTTGAGGTTGATATCTTGCCCACCATTGATCTCCAGTAGATTTATATGCAGGCGACACTAACACTTTTTTATATCCAATAGATGAAATTTCATCAGCTTGCTCGGTGACCTGCGAATAGTTCCAATTAAAAGCATGCAGTATTACATCAGCTTTAATTGATATAGAAAATATTAAACTGATACTTAATAGTAATATTTTAAATATAGAGTTATCCAACAAAGATTTATTGTACTTCTGCCATAGATACTTACATTTCATAATTATTATCTCTTTTTAGTAAGTTGGTTTTAAAACCGGTATTAT
>NZ_JAHKQC010000007.1:0-1625 GCF_018860845.1 Pseudoalteromonas sp. C2R02
TTTGGTCTTGTAGCTGCTTCGCAAATAGCTTCAGCATCATTGGCGTCATTTTTTTCATTTTGGCGATAGGGAATAACGAATTTAGACGCCATAATGCGAACATCATGACCGAGTTTAGAAAATTCTCTTGCCCAATAGTGAGCACCAGAGCAAGCTTCCATGGCAATAATACAAGGTGAAAGTTGTGTTATTTCCTCTAATAGCTTGTTTCTTTTGATAGTTTTTCGTAATTTACACTTGTCATGCTTATCAACACCGTGGATACTAAAAACTAATTTGGCTAAATCAATGCCAACAACTTTAATTAAAGACATATGGGCTCTCCATTATTTGACTGTTTGCACTTTCAATATGGCACAAATGCCAATTGGATGGGGAGTCCATATCATTCGTTAGCAAGCAAAGGAAGCTTTGGTGATATTAATACCCTATTGGTACTTTTTTAACTTTATTCGTTGCAAAAAGAAGTGTCCTGAAATCGACCCGCATAAAGATTCTATTCGAGTAATGGTTTTTCCTCTCGCATTGCTTTTTACTGCTTGCGTTCTCCAGATATTATTTCAATTCGATATTCTTAATTCGATATTACAGAATTGGCCTTATGATTATGGAAATGTACACAGCAAAAATTTCATAGCGCCGACATCTATTCTCTTTATTATTTGTTACTTGATAGCTCGTAAAACTCTAAGTTCAGATTACTTGCGTGGAAAGGTCTTCGATAAAGGTAAAGATCTATTCCAACTTGACGAGTCAAACTTAAAAGTACATTTCATTTTAATTGATATACTGATCTTTTACTTTATATTCATCGGTATCTTTATAGCTTTCGGCTTATTTAAAACGCTCTTAGTAGCCTTATTACCGCTAGTTTATTTAGAGTTCTGGATTAGAAAAAAGTTATTGAAAACCGCGAGTAATGCTTGCTAACAAGTTACTCAAAAGGACGCAAAACGCTTGGCTTACGCTCCTTCGTCGCTAATTTTAGCCAAGCATTTATGCGCCTATTAGTAAGGCGTTATACGATAAGGGGTTCTAGTGACAGATTGGTCATTAATACGAAAGCTTGTAAACACCGCAATCGATACTTGTGAAAATATCGAAAAGCTTGGTGTTGAAGAAACGGATAGAGGGGTGGTTGTAAATGACTCTATCACTATCAACGATTTTTTAATTAGCTCTTGGGTTGCACCTGAAAATTTGTCTAAAAAAGTCGTTTGTAAAAGTCACGATCTTGGCGTGGCAAAACCGTATACAGATGAACTTTCACGAACGATGTTATCAATTGGCTCTCTATGCTCTGAGTTAGTTAAATTAGAGAAAATTGATTCTAAATCCAAGCAAGCTACCGATCAGCATGAAACTTCAATTAAGGATGAAGTTGAAGCTTTGTGCAATTGGTATGAGAGGTATTGTTTACCTTCAATAGAGAGTGCTATAAAAGCTAAAAATAACTAGGAAAGCGTTGTAAATCGTATAACAAGCGCTTTAAACGGAACAAAAACAGTTGGTTAGGTTCCGCTTCGCTACACATTTTAACCAACAATTTTTGGCCTCTTAATGGGGCTACATGGACTCCCCGTTGTCAAGCAATAACACTTTTTGATAACAAGAAGATCTGACAG
>NZ_JAHKQC010000050.1:0-1840 GCF_018860845.1 Pseudoalteromonas sp. C2R02
CTCAGAAGTGAAACGAAACAGCGCCGATGATAGTGTGGGGTTTCCCATGTGAAAGTAGGACATCGCCAGGCTCCTAATTAAAGAAAGCCGATACAGAAATGTATTGGCTTTTTTGCTTTTTGGGATTTAGAAATTATACCCAGCTGGCATCGCCAGGCTCATACCAATTACATTAAATTCATGATCTAATGCCTAATTATTTATTTTTATGATCTAATACCCTTTCCATCTATTATTAACAGAGCTTAATTTTTCTGAATCACACATTCCTGATTTCCCGTATACAAATAGCGCGAGGCTTAGAACTCGTTACTTAGTTATTCGTTTATTTTTAGAAACTAAAAACCGCACTTCGTTGCTAAAACTGCTGGCGTAAGTCGTCGCTTAGTAAATGAATGGGTTGGGTTATATTTATCAGATGGCATTGAAGCATTAAATATTAAAAAGCAATCAGGACGACCTGCTAAATTAACCCAAAAACAAAAAGAGCAACTTAAGAGTTATATTGTAGCTCACGCGGTGAAATCTAACGGTGGAAGGTTAATAGCTGAAGATATTAGAGCTTATGTCAATGTAACATTTAAAATCACTTATCAATTAAGTAATGTATATCGCCTATTAAATGAAATGGATTTGTCATGGATTACTTCCCGCTCGAAACATCCAAAACAATCGTTTGAAGCCCAGGAAAAGTTAAAAAAATTCCTGACTAAAACGATCATCACAATCTCAGGGCACATGGGACTGGATAGAACGGATGTTTGGTTTCAAGATGAAGCACGCTTTGGCCAACAAAATACAACGACAAAAATTTGGGCTCAAAAAGGTTCGCGATCAAGAGTTGTCAAGCAACAGCAGTTTGAGTCAGCTCATATATATGGTGCAGTGTGTCCTGCAACAGGGAAAACAGAAGCAATTATTGCACCTTGTTTGAGTAAAGATGTAATGCGAAAACATTTACAACTTATATCGAATGTCACTGAAGATGGAAGATATGCAGTTGTTATCGTTGATCGCGCTAGCTGACATATGGGAGATATTGCAAGTGAATTCAGAAATCTATCAATCATCCCATTACCACCGTATTCACCAGAATTAAATCCAGTAGAACAAGTATGGCAATGGATGCGTCAAAGGGAATTATCAAATCGTACATTTAATGGTTATGAAGATATTGTTAGGCAAGTATCTCGAGCTTGGAATGTATTCCGTTTAGAAGTCGAACGAGTAAAAAAATTATGATCAAGAAAATGGATAAACTTGATCACTTAATTAATGTGAATGGTATTAGTTTGTTTGCTATCTGGAACGTATAAAAACTATTGAGCCAACTACACAACTAAAATAACAACTATCAAATATACCTACCTGAGATCCTAGGCTATTTTCCTTGAGTTAATATTTTCTCATTTCGTATTTAATAAAAAACATAGATCTTATTTATTATAAAATTTCTATTGTGATTATTTACTGTTTTCAGTACTTAGAAATGGTGAGGATTTTAATTAATAAGAACGCAATACTAAAATCTACCTTTTAAATTTGTTAAATCACCCAGTGGTATCAATAGCTAAGCAACCTAAACATAAAAGTAGAGTTTAAACAGATCTTAAACTGTTGATGCAGAATTAGAATTAAAGAAAGAAGATTTCTACTTTTGTAATATTTAGAGTCAGTTCTTAACTATATAATGCGAATTAAATATCAAAAAGATATTGTCGCTAGAGCCAATTATTATTGAGTTTAATCTATAAAACCTCCTATTTAAGGGCGTTTTGTTTATATAATGAGCGAACAGTCAGTAATATCAACTTATCTTCAAAAAACACTTGCGCAGATT
>NZ_JAHKQC010000027.1:0-23348 GCF_018860845.1 Pseudoalteromonas sp. C2R02
GCTTAAATATAAAGCTTAAATATAAAGCTTAAATATAAAGCTTAAATATAAAGCTTAAATATAAAGCTTAAATATAAAGGATTGTAAGTTGAAGAAAGAAATTGCGCTAAAGTGGCAACAAGATCGTGAACGTTATCCAAAAAAACCTTGGTTAAAAGAGCCTTCAATTATCGTAATTCGCTGGTATAGATACGGACAATCAGTTGACTTGATGACTGATGGTTGGCTAAAAAAGTTAAACTTAAAAGTATATTGGTTAATTTTCCATATTCTAGAGGTTCTTTTAGGGATCAGTATACCAAAGTCTGTGAAGTCTAATGGAGGTTTAAGAATTTATCATTTTGGTAATATTTTTATTCATCGTAATGCCGAGTTTGGTCAAAATTGTACCCTTCGACAAGGTGTAACTATTGGTAATAGATATAATGATGACTTGGCTCCTAAGCTCTGTAATAACGTTGAGCTAGGGGCATACGCTCAAGTTTTAGGTAATGTTAAGCTAGGTGATAATGTCAAGGTAGGTGCAATGTCTGTGGTTTTAAAAGATGTTGCTGATAATTCTACGGCATGTGGCGTTCCAGCAAAAATAATAGAATAAAAATAAGAGGTATAAATGACGACACTTGTTTCTTCTATAATACCTGATTGGGAACGTGAGAGACCTCGTAAGTTCTGGGATCCAAGCCGAAAGTTATTACTTTCAATTAGAAAGTATCAAGCTATCAATAAAAACTCTTTCTCGGGTAAATTAATTAGTAAATATTGGGTGTTTATTCATAGGTTTTGGTCCGTAATAACGGGGGCTGAAATAGATTTATCATGTCAAATAGGTGGTGGGTTATTGATACCACATCCAAATGGTATTGTGATACATGCTTATGCAAAAATTGGAGTTAATTGCCTTATCTTTCAACAGGTCACAATAGGGTCTCATGAGGATTTTAAAGCTCCTGTTATAAGAGGTCACGTTGATATAGGAGCTGGTGCAAAAATATTGGGTATTATTGAAGTTGGTGAGCACGCAAAAATTGGTGCTAATGCTGTTGTTGTCAAAAATGTAGAAGCGTTAACCACAGTCGTAGGGATACCTGCAAAAGTTGTATAAATTTAAAATTTAGGGATAAAAGTTTTAAAAATGAATTTAAATGTAAATGTTAGTTTAAAAAATTTTACGTTCGCACAAGTTGCCATTTCAAGTATTATTTTAATACTTGGTTTAGCTTCTTATTTATTTACCCATTTTACTGGTCATGGCAGCTTACTTGGAGTAATTAGGTTATTAGATGTAGGTGATGAGCAAAGTATTCCAACTTATTTCTCTGTTCTTAATTTATTATTAGCATCTATTCTATTACTTGTTATCTATATATTTGAAAGCAGGAACCATATCAAAGGGTCTTTATTTTGGCTTTTACTTTCGCTTGTCTTTTTTTATTTATCAGTAGATGAATCCGCAAGTATTCATGAAAATTTTGTTGAAGTTAATACTTTTTTAGTCAATAAAGGTGTTATAAGCCAAGTCTTAGATACGCATCAATGGCTGCCTTTTGGTATTTTATTTTTAGTGTTGTTTAGCATTGTATTTATTCCATTTTTTAAGCATATCGATAAAGCTACATTACGAAATTTTTTCATTGCAGGTTTTGTTTTTATCAGTGGTGCAGTTGGCTTGGAATATCTAGGGGCTGTAATGCTAGAAACTGGTTTTGTTGAATCAAGAAGTGATTTGACTTTTGCAATTCGTCGTTTGTGCGAAGAAGGGTTAGAGATATATGGGATTGTTATTTTTAATTGTGTTTTATATCAAGAGATTTTAAAGCGAGATATTTCAATCTCTTTTAATAATTAATTATAGAAAATTGTATTTATCTTCTTATTTTTAATGGTGCTATGAGTAAATGGAAATTGTAAATAAAAAGGATTTAACAAATCTGATAGAGCAACAGTTTTGGTTGTTAAATAATCAAGGAAATGGATCTAGTTACAATGTGAATTCAATGTTTCTATTTAAAAACATTGATTTACCTTTATTTATAACATCTGTAAATTCAGTGGTTAGTCAAATTCACAACTTACAATCATCCTTTGAAGTTCATGAAGGGGCAATTTATAAAACTCTCCAGTATTTTGAGTGTAATGTTATTGAAAAGGAATTTATAAAAACAGCTGAAAATGATGCCAAGGATTGGGTTAATCAAAGATGTTATGATTTATTTGAATTTTCAAAAGAATCATTAGTTCGTGTAATCATAGCTAAACTGAAAGATAGTTCTCAAGTTATCCTTGGTTTATCTATTCCTCATATTATTATGGACCTTAGGGTAAAGGATTTAATTGCAAAATTAATATCTCAAAGTTTTAATAATAGCGGTTTATGTGTGATAACACCTGAGCAGTTTGCAGAATATAATAACTACTCAGATTTTATAACTCAGCAGAATAGTTGGTTACAATCAGAGAAAGGAGTTAAAGCAGCTAGTTACTGGAACCGAAAAATAAAAAATACTCAAACTGCTGTAATAAGCTCACCTGAAAGAATAGTTAATATAGGGTTAGAAAGTCATGGTTCAGTCCCTTTAAACTTGTCAAAGGAAGATTGTAGTGCGCTAAAGTCATTCTGTGATCAGGAGGTACTCTCCTCTTATGTTGTGCTATTAACTGCCTATTACTTATTATTGGCAAGATATTCAGGTGAAACTCAGTTTTGTATCGCGGTGCCTTTATCAAATAGAAAAGATGTCGTATTTAAAAATACTTTAGGCTGTTTTGTTAACACTTTACCTATCACTATCGAATTGAATGAAAAAGATAACGTAACGAGCGCCTTAAAAAAAGTACGAGTTTCACTGCTTGAAGCGCATAGATTCCAAGAATTTCCTTCTGTAAATTTAATCAAAGATGCAGCTCAAGTTAGAGGGAACCGAACTTTATATCGACATGGTTTTACTTTTGAACATCCAATGCAACTTGATCTGAATGATGTTAAAACACAAGTTCTAGATTTTAAGGCCATAAATCCACAGCTTGATTTGTTTTTACGTTTATGGGAAAGCGACTCCCAATTACATGGCAACCTAGAATACGATACTTCACTATTTGATTTAACTTTTGCAAGGCGTTTTGCAGATTCTCTAAAAGTCATCTTAAAAGACCTTATATCTGATACGAATAAACAGATAGGTAATTTAAATTGCATTACGCTTGATGATAGTAAAGCAATTGAAAAATTTAATGAAACGACAAAAAACTATCATTCAGTCTCAAACCTGAAATCATTATTTGAACAGCAAGTAATAAAGTCACCCAATGATATTGCTTTAGTTTTTAAAAGTGAGACGATCACTTACTCTCAGTTTAATTCGAAGATAAACCAACTCGCTAATTATTTAATTAATCAGGGGATCAATAAAGGAGATGTAGTAGCAGTCATGTGCGAGCGCTCTATTGATATGATGATATATATTTATTCTATAGTTAAAGTCGGCGCTATATACGTACCTATTGATATTGAACTTCCTAAAAAACGAATTGATTACATGATGATGCAATCTAATGTTAAAGCTGTGTTATCTAATAGTATGGTTCAGTGCAATTATGAAAAAAACCAATATACAACAATTATGGTTGATCAACTTAAAAGTAAAATTTCGGTTTTAGAAGCACAAAACCCTGACGTTAAAATTAATCCAAAAGATGCAGCATATATAATTTTCACTTCAGGCTCTACGGGCGTACCTAAAGGCGTAGTAAATAGCCACTTAGCTATCTCGAATAGATTATTATGGATGCAAGAGGAGTTTAAAGCGGGGTGCGATGATGTTATTTTACAAAAAACCCCCTATAGTTTTGATGTATCAGTTTGGGAGATTTTTTGGCCTTTACAGGTAGGTGCACAACTGGCTATTGCTGATAATAATAGCCATAGAGATATATATGAGTTACATAATCAAATTAAGCAATATAACGTAACTATGCTTCACTTTATTCCGGCGATGCTTATGGCATTTTTATCAGCTCGGCATCAGACTCATAATAAGTTAAAGAGTATTTTTTGTAGTGGGGAGTCTTTATTATCTGAGCACGTATCGAGTTTTTACGAAAAATATCCTTGTGCTGAATTGATTAATTTATATGGACCTACAGAAGCTGCAATTGATGTCAGTATTTGGCGTTGCAAAATTAATAGAAAAACAATTCCAATAGGTAAGCCAATAGCCAATACATCTTTATACGTTGTAGATGATAACTTGCAGCAACTTCCTATAGGTGTAAAAGGAGAGTTATTAATTGGTGGAACTCAGGTTGCAGTTGGATATGTTGGTCATTCAGAACTGACTAAAAAGGCATTTATAAGCAATCCTTTTGGTTCAGGTAAAGTTTATAAAACTGGAGATTGTGCCCGATGGAATGATGATGGCAGTTTAGAGTTTTTGGGGAGAAAAGACTCTCAAATTAAATTAAATGGTATTAGGGTTGAATTAAATGGTGTTAACTCAGTAATACAGCGTTATCCCAATATTTCAGTTGCAGCAACGACAATTAAAAAAAATGAGAATGGCAATGCATTTATTGCAGCTTATTATAGTAAAAAAGATGAAAGTGAATTTTTAAGTAAAGATGACTTAAAATCTTTTTTAGCAACAATTTTACCTAACTATATGCTTCCAACTTCATTTATTGAATTGAAAAGCCTCCCTTTAACATCGAGTGGTAAGGTAAATCATAAGGCTTTATTTAATTTAAAAGTAGTTGAAGAAAAGAGTTCAGCCATAAAAAATATTCAATTAACAGAGGTTGAAAGTAAAATACATCAAGTTTGGTGTTTAATACTTAATAAATCAGAAGTCTCTATTGATATTCCATTTTTTGATCTCGGTGGAGATTCAATGTCTTTGATGCAAGTTTTTTCAACTTTAAATCCTATCTTTCCAAGTAAGTTATCCAGTGTCGATATGTTTTCTTACCCCACGATACGTTGTCTTGCAAATTTTATATCGCCTTTAAAAAGTCACAAAGAAAAAGAAGTGGCAAAAAATAGAGGAAATAAAATTAAAAGTGTTATGAGTCACAAACCAAGGTTAAGAGCTTCTCTTAGAAAAAATAAAAAACCGGAAATTAAAACTAATGAGTAAGCCTACGAACAATAATACAGGTATAGAATTATTAAGAATTATAGCAATTTTATTATTAATTATTTACCACGTTTCTCTTATTGGTACTGAGGGTGACTACCCTCCATATCTAAATGCTATTTTGTCAATTACAAAAATGGGCTGGGTTGGCACTGATTTATTTTTAGCCATAGCTGGGTTCTTCTGTGTCAATTCGATATTTAAATATAAAAGTCAAAACTTGAATTACTTTGATTATTTAAAGAATAGAGTCTTAAGAATTGTCCCTTCATATTATTTATTTCTTATAGTTTATTTGATTTTTGGTATTGAGTTAATTAATTTGTTGGGAAATAGCTTTGCTTTAAATGATGGCTTTTTAATATCCTTAATCACTTTTACTTCGAATATATCATTTTCTAATGGGATGTGGAGCGGAGTAGCTTTAGAGGGGATGTTCTCTATTGCTTTATTAGTACAGCTTTTTATTTTCTTTGGTTTTATTTTATTTTATATCAAAAATATCAAGCTTCTATTGATAATATTTTTATGTTTTGAACTACTCGCTATCACGTTACGTATTCAATTTGGTGTTGATCACTTTTGGCGTTCATATTTTTTTACATTAACACGTATTGATGCTTTTCTAATGGGTTTGACCTTAGGTATTTTATACTCGAACTTTAAAGCCAAAGAACATTTTTCAAGCAATGCAGTCATTATTTTTTGCTCAGCATTAATACTGTTAACTTTAACTGTGTATTTAACCCAAGGTCTATATTTTAAGAATCCTCTAATGTTGCATTTAGCCTACCCCGTAATTGCTCTTTTTGCGGCTTCTTTAATTAATTTATCTTATAGGTACGAAATTAATACTTTATGGTTAAAAAAACTTTCAAAACTTGGTAAGATTGCGTACCCAATTTATTTACTTAAATTACCGGTAATTTATTTGGTTTATTCAGCATTGTTATTGTTTTTTGCTGAAATAAATCCTGTTGTATTTAAAGGCTTATTTTTTATTTCTGCTATATTTGCATGTTTTCTGACTGCAGGGGGTTGGCATTACTTAATTAAAAGCTTATTTATACAATCGAAAAAGTTCGTTGCTCAGGCTAATTTCAAGAGGTTAATCTTTAAGTAAGTGAAAACCCTTTAGGTATTTATAATATTTTAAAGCCAAATAAAAAAGATAAGGATATTGAAACGTGTGTGGTGTATTTGGCGTATTAGACGTAAACAATCAAAATAAAAAGAAGATAGTTGTAAATGCCTTATCTCTTTTGAATCATCGAGGACCAGATGAGTGGGGAGTATATTTAAATAAATTTGTAGGTTTAGGGCATACCCGTCTCTCAATCATAGATATTGAAGATGGACAGCAACCGATGCAGTCTCTTCAATGTATCATTTCATTTAATGGTGAAATATATAACTATATAGAACTACGCAGTGACCTTGAATCTCAAGGTTACTCATTTAATACTAACTCCGACACTGAAGTGATACTAAAGTTATATGAGTCAATTGGTACAGATTGCTTTGCAAAACTTAATGGCGAATTTGCAATTCTCATTTGGGATAAAAAATTAGAGCGCTTAATAGCTGCCAGAGATCGTTATGGTATAAGGCCTTTGTACGTTTTGTTGCATGATAATGCATATTTTTTGAGTTCTGAAATGAAGGCATTTGATACGATAGCTAATTATAAAAGAGAAATAGACCCTCAAAATTTATTTGAGCATGGCTTGCTCTGGAATACTTTAACTGATAATACGGTTTATAAAGATATTTTAACGATTGAATCAGGTACCTTTGAGGTTTTTAGTACCTCAGGCCGCGTTGTTAAAGACAGGTATTATCAAGTTGGTGAAAGCTTCAGTGTAAATGACTCTGCAGATAGCTTTGTTAATACTAAAAAAGCATTTAAAGAACTATTAAATGATTCTGTTAGCTTGCGGCTTAGAAGCGACGTACCTGTTGGTACATATTTAAGCGGTGGAATAGATTCTACTATCATTTCTCAATCAGTAAAAAATCAAACTAACCATACTTTTAAAACGTTTTCTGTCGCTTTTAATGATCAAACTTTAGATGAAAGTGATTTTCAAAAATTAGCTAGCAAGAAAGTTAGTTCAGTGCATCATGAAGTTAAAATATCCAATAGAGATGTTGATGAAAATTTACTTAAATCAATTTATCACACTGAAAGACCTATTTTTAGAACTGCACCAGTTCCACTTCAATTGTTATCTAATAAAGTAAAAGAAACAGATATAAAAGTTGTGCTCACAGGTGAGGGCGCGGATGAAATCTTATTTGGTTACGATACGTTTAAAGAACTTAAAATTTTAAACGAATGGAAAAAGTCTAATGGTGACAGCGCTGCCATTGGATCTTTAAAAGAGCTATACCCACATTTGAGCCATTATTCAGATGCAAGACAGTTTGCATTTATAAAAATGTATTATGAAGGCTTTCTAAATGATTTTGAAAACG
This sequence comes from Pseudoalteromonas sp. C2R02, assembly GCF_018860845.1. Taxonomy (NCBI): domain Bacteria; kingdom Pseudomonadati; phylum Pseudomonadota; class Gammaproteobacteria; order Alteromonadales; family Pseudoalteromonadaceae; genus Pseudoalteromonas; species Pseudoalteromonas sp. C2R02. The sequence goes on from NZ_JAHKQC010000027.1 coordinate 7,611, forward strand.
AATTTAATGGTTTAAATATACGCCTAGCAAATAATAAAATTATTGAAAAATACTTTAATAAAAGTCTAGGTTTAAAGTTTGATAAATCAGATTTTTTAGAAAAATTTAAAGCAACATTACCTGCTAATTATACTTCTTGGTCTTTATTGCAAAAGAATTCATATCTGGAAATTAAAACGTTATTGCAAGGTTATTTATTATCCTCACAAGGAGATAGGATGGCTATGAGTAATAGTATTGAAGGTCGTTTTCCATTTTTAGATCATAGAGTTGTAGAGATGGCCTTTTCAATGCCAGATGACTATAAGTTAAAGGGATTTGATCAAAAGCATATTTTAAAGCAAGCATTTGAAAGTGAAATTCCAAAAGAGATTACTAATAGACCTAAACGTCCATATATGGCGCCAGACTTGATTGCTTTTATAGACTCTAAAGGCCAATTAAGCGACTTAGCAAGCACCCTTTTATCAGAAGAGTGCATAGAAGAATATGGTCTATTTGATACCAAGATAGTTAAAAGGTTTTTAAATAAATTTAAAAATGGTGTTCCTGAAAATACAGGTTATCGGGATAATATGATTTTTATGTTTTTATTAACATCTCAAATCTGCCAATACTGGATTAATAATCCACCTGAAGTTGAATTAGATATGAACAAATGTGTTGTTGATATATTGGATATATAGTGAAAGGAATAAATAAATGAGCAATGCAGCTACTTTAGAGAAAATATTAGCATTCGTAGTTGATACCTATATGGTTGAAATAGAAGAAATACCGTTAGATGAATCTTTAATAGATGAAGGGATTATAGATTCATTTGGTCTGATCGAACTAGCATCATTTTTAGAAAAGGCATTTTTAATTCCTATTACTGACACTGATTTAACTCGAGATAACTTTGGCTCAGTAAATAGAATGATAGCGTTAGTTCATAGGAAAAAGTCAAATGCTTAATAACTTTGAACGCTGCTCTAAATGTATCCAATCAAAAAACTTTCCAAAAATAACATTTGATGAGAATGGTGTTTGTAATTTTTGTAATAAAGCCAGCAAATCTACAGAAATTGAAGCATCACTTATTGATAATGCAAAAATTAAAATATCAGATTTATTTGATAACCGAGTGAAAAGTGGAGAGTACGATGCTGTAGTCTGTTACAGCGGTGGTAAAGATAGTACTTATGTTCTAAAGCTTGCAGTCGAAAAGTATGGCCTAAATGTTTTAGCATTCACTTTAGATAATGGCTATATAGCTGAAGCTGCTTGGAAAAATATTAGAAAGGTTGTTGATGGTTTAGGTGTTGATCATTGGGTTTATCGTCCTGGTAGTGGTAATTATAAGGCAATTGCTCGGGCAAGTGCCGTAACAGATGTTTACCGAAAAAATACTTTAACAAGAATTTCAGCGATATGTAATTCTTGTATATCAATGGTAAATGTTACAGCCTTAAAAATTGCGCTAGAGAAAAAAATTCCATTTATATTAGCTGGATTTACACTTGGACAAATCCCAATAAATGCAATCATTTATAAAAATCACTATAAATTTTTAGCTGATTCAAGAAAAGAGTCATTAGATAAGCTAAGAGCAGAGGTAGGTGATGTTGTTGATGATTACCTATGCATCAAAGATGAGCTTATAAATGAAGTTAAAGAGTACCCACATAATGTAAATATTTTATGTGTTGAAGATATAACTGAAACAGAAATTAAAGATGCGATAGCACCTTTAGGCTGGGTAAGCCCTGGCGATGTTGATGGTTGTTCTTCCAATTGTATGCTGAATACTTTTAATAATTACGTACATGAAGAAGTTTTTGGTTATAACCCTTATGAAATGGAGTTGAGTCATTTGATTCGAGAAGGATTAATGACGAGAAGTGAGGCTTTAGAGAAAATAAATGATAGGCCTGAAGATCAAATAGGTCCGATCATGGCATCTTTATCAATAGATAAAAATGATATTATTTCAGTGAAGAATGTATATGATAGCAAGCATTAGCACTTCTAAAACAAGCTTTATAGAACGTCAGTTTTGGCTATTAAGCCAACATGATACAAGCTCTGCTTATAATGTTAATTCAATTTTCGCGTTTAAAAATTTGGATTTTTCAAGGTTTGTAACTTCGGTTAACGCTGTAATCAATGATGTTGAAATTTTAAGATCTTCATACGAATTGGTTGATGGCGAGATTATGCGCTTTGATAAATTTAATCAATGTTCTGTAATTGAAAAAACATTTAATAATAATCTCATTGAAGCAAAAAATTGGGTTAATCAAAACTGTAATCAAGAGTTTGATTTAGTTAATGAACCTTTAGTAAGAGTGATTGCTGCTAAATTTAGCGATTGTGAAGATTTAATTGTTGCAATATCAACTCATCATATTGTGATTGATTTAAGTGCAAAAGACCAAATAGCTAAATTGATAAGTGATGCATACAATAATTTCGGTCAATCAACTGTATCGAAAGAAGGTAAAGATAGATTTAATAATTATCAGTTTTTTTCACAGTATCAATCGAGTTGGTTAATATCAGATAAAGGTATAAAATCAGCTAGTTATTGGCGAAAAAAATTAAAAAATGCTCCAACTATAAAGTTAAATATTCCAAAAATAAAAAGTAATGAGGTTAGCTTTAAGGGAGGGGCAATTGAATTGGACTTGCCTGCTGATAGTTGGCAAGCTTTAAAATTTTTCAGTAAAGAATACTCCCTCTCTCCTTTTATAGTGTTATTAACTGCATATTATTTATTACTTGCTAAATATTCTGGGGAATCTCAATTTTGTATTGCTGTACCTTTATCCAATAGAAAAAATCCAATATTTGCAGACACAATCGGTTGTTTTGTAAATACACTGCCAATAACAATTGAGTTTACAGATAAAGACACGGTTTTTGATGTACTTAAAAAAGTACGAGTATCACTATTAGAAGCGCATAGATATCAAGAATACCCATCTATAGAAATTATTAATGATGCATTAAAAGAAACGGCTAATAAAGATTTATACCGTCATGGATTCACTTTTGAACATCCAATGCAGTTGAACTTAGAAGGTGTTAAAACGGAGGTTATTTATTATCAACCTTTAAATCCTCAGTTAGATATTTTTATGCGTTTATGGGAAAGGGATAATCAGCTAAATGGTTATATAGAATATGATAATGCAGTTTTTGATTCCATTTCAGCAAAATACTTTACTGATTCATTTAAAGTTTTAATAAATAGTCTATTTGTAGATGCAGATAAATTGGCCGATTCATTAAATTGCATATCAGAAAAAAACAAACTTGAGATTACTGAGTTTAATAATACGAATGAGGTTTTTGAAGGTGAGTTAAATTTAAAATCCTTATTCGAAAAACAAGTTGCGTTAACATCAAGTAATATCGCTTTGATATACGAGAATGAAAGTTACACTTATTCTGAATTTAATGCACAAGCGAATAAAATAGCCCATTATTTAGCTCATAAAGGAGCTAAAAAGGGAGATGTTATAGCTGTTATTTGTGAGCGTTCAACAAATATGATGCTGTGCATATATAGCATCTTAAAATTAGGTGCTATATATGTGCCGATTGATAGTGAACTACCAAAAAAACGGATTGATTATATGCTGAGTCAATCTGGAGTAAAGCTAATCTTAACCCAGAGTGATGTAAGCTCTAACTACAATAAACAGCTATATAAAACTTTTTTAATTGATGAAATTAATACTGAAGCCTCTGATTTTCCTGACTCTGATCCTCAAGTTAAAGTAAACCCTGATGATTTGGTTTATATTATATTTACTTCAGGCTCTACAGGTAAACCCAAAGGTGTGATGAATCAGCATTCAGGTGTTTCAAATGTCATGCTTTGGATGAAAGACGAATTTAAGCCAGTTAAAGGGGATGTTGTTTTACAAAAGACACCCTATAGCTTTGATATCTCTTTATTTGAAATTTATTGGCCTTTACTTGTAGGGGCAACAGTCGCACTCGCAAAACCTAACAGCCATAAAGATACTTATCAAATACATAAACAAATTAGCAAATATAGTGTGACTGTACTTCATATCGTACCATCGATTTTAAATGCTTTAATATCAGCTAAACCTTTTGACAAAACCTCATTAAGAGCAGTTGTTTGTTGTGGCGAAGCTTTATTGCCAGATTCAGTTAAATCTTTTTTTGAATATTATGAGAGTACTGAATTAATTAATATTTATGGTCCAACAGAAGCTGCAATTGCAGTAAGTATTTTTCATTGTAATAAAAATGAGGAATATAAAGCTGTACCAATAGGTAAACCAATTTCTAACTCGAAACTACATGTTCTTGATAAAAACCTAAATCAAGTGCCTATTGGAGTTGCTGGTGAGATTGTGATTGAAGGAATTCAAGTTGCTAAAGGCTATGTGGGGGATGGTGAACTTACTCAGAAACAGTTTGTTAATAGTCCTTTTTCATATAATAAATTATATAAAACTGGTGATTTGGCTCGCTGGAATAATGATGGTGAGTTAGAGTTTTTAGGTCGTAGAGACTCTCAAGTGAAATTTAATGGCCTTCGGATTGAGTTATCTGAAATTGAAACTGTTATGCATCAATATGCTAATATATCGCAATCAGTCGCTGTGATTGAAAAGAGCCCCAATGGCAGTGCGTTTATTGGTGTTTTTTATACTGTTGTAGATAAATTTCTTGAAATAGAAGAAAGTAAATTAAAAAATCATTTAGTCAAACACCTCCCTATTTATATGTTACCTGTTTCTTATATGAAATTAGTGCAATTTCCTTTAACTTCTACTGGGAAAATAAACCGTAATCAATTACCTCGTATTGTTTTATCAGAAGTAACAAATTTACAAAGAAATGATGAGAGTCTAACGCAAGTACAACAAATAGTAATTGAAGCTTGGAAAGCAACTTTAAAACATGACAACTTTTCAATTGGTGTCCCGTTTTTTGAAGTCGGTGGTGATTCCATGTCACTCATTCAGGTTTTTAATATATTAGATAAAGCGTTTCCCAAAAAACTTTCTAGTGTTGATCTTTTTAGGTTTGTGACTGTGAAGTCTATCGCTAATTTTCTGGATGATCATAAACCGGCTCCAGAAACTAAAAATACAAGAGCTAGTAAGATGCGTTTGGCAATGAAACGTAATATAAGGCCTAGAAAACGTCAAAAGGAATGTGATGTTTAGTATTAACAATAAGGCTAAATTATTAAAGGTTATAGCTATATTTCTTTTAGGTGTATTTTTACTGTTATTAACAGCTAAGTTGCTGCTAAAAGTAAATAACATAAATACTCAAACTTTAAAACTTATGTTTAAAATGGATGCATTAGTCATTTCTGATGGTATAAATGATTTACCTTATCGTTTATATCAGCCTCACGATATTGAAAAAACAAATAAGCCCCCATTGGTGATTGTTTTACAAAGTGCTTTTCGTCGGGGTAATAATAATTACGGACAATTGACGAATCTAGTTGATAAGTTTGTTTCTGATGAGTTTCAAAACTTAGAAAATGCATATGTTGTAGCACCACACTGCCCTGAAAATATGCAATGGAATAATAACAAACCAACCTCTGCTCCCTATATTAATTACGATATGTCAGAAATAGAGCAATCATGGCGCCAAACTTTAATTATTGAATTAATAGATAAGTTAGTTGAAGAGAAAGGCGTTGATCCTGAACGTATTTATATAACTGGAATCTCCATGGGAGCATCAGGTACATGGGAAATGTTATATCGCTTTCCTGAACAGTTTGCAGGAGCTTTAATTTTAAATGGACGTTCAGATCCGAATAAAGCTTCACAAATAGCACAAACTCCGGTCAAGATATTTCATGGTCAAAATGATGAAATAGCACCATTAAATAATTCGATAAAAATGAAAACCGCATTAGATAAATTAAATGCTGATGTAGAGCTAAAAATATTGGAAGCCGGTCATGATATTACACACAGTGCATATGATATAGATGCATTCAAGTGGCTTTTAAACCAAAAAAAATCAAATAGCTTTAAGAGACAAATTAATGGATGAAATGAGAAATGACATTGCTGTTATTGGCATGTCAGGTGCTTTTCCTGGAGCAGAAAATCTAGATGAATATTGGAATAACTTACTTTCAGGAAAGTGCTCAATAACGGATGTTTGTGAATCTGATTTGGTTTCTTCGGGTATTTCAAAGGAAGTATACGAAAAACAAAACTATGTATTAAAAACATCATCTTTATCTAACATTAGTCATTTTGATGCCAGTTTTTTTGGCTATACGCCTGCAGAAGCAAGACTTATAGATCCTCAGCATAGATTATTTCTTCAGCATAGCTGGAAAGCATTAGAATCAGCCGGTTTTATCCCTGATGAGATCGGTGATTCAGTTGGGGTTTATGCAGGCTGTAGCATGAACCGTTACTTACTAAATAATATAGATATAAATACGCAATCTTTTGATATTAATGATTTTCAAAAGATGCTTGCAAGCGAAAAAGATTATTTAACAACACGAGTTTCTCATAAGTTAAATTTACGTGGTCCAAGTATTAATGTACAGACTGCATGCTCTACCTCTTTGGTCGCAATTCAATTAGCTGTTCTATCTCTTCAAACTTATCAATGTGATGTAGCATTATCTGGTGGGGTGACGGTTAATGTTCCTCATAAAGTAGGTTATCTACATTCAGAAGGGATGATTTTTTCACCCGAAGGATATTGTAAACCTTTTAGTAGTCAATCGGATGGTACAGTTTTTGGTGAGGGGGTTGGGGTTGTTGTACTTAAACGTCTAGCTGATGCTATCGAAGATAATGATAATATTTTAGCTGTAGTCAAAGGTGCTGCTACAAATAATGATGGTAGGAATAAGGTTGGATTTACTGCTCCAAGTGTAGAAGGACAGAGTGAAGTCATTTCCTTAGCGCAAGAACTTGCAGATGTTGAACCTCATCAAATTCAGTTTATAGAAACTCATGGTACGGCTACTGCATTGGGTGACCCCATTGAATTAGCTGGTTTAAATGATGCATTTGAAGAATTTGATGAAAGCAATGCCCCTTGTGCGCTGGGGACTTTAAAAGCCAATATAGGGCACCTTGATGCAGCTGCTGGTGTAGCATCATTTATTAAGTCGATATTAGTGGTTAAAAATAAAAAAATTCCGCCAAATCTAAGCTTTAACAATGAATACCCCTTTATTAATCAAGATGGCAGTCCATTTTATTTTAATAAAGAAAAAGTGAATTTAAGTCACCTAAATGAAATACATGCAGGAGTGAGTTCATTTGGTGTCGGGGGGACAAACGCACATATTGTATTATCAAGCCCGCCAGAGCCAAACTATGAAGTTGAACAAAATGTAAAAGATAACTCATTACTGCTATTTTCTGCTCAAGCAGAAGATTCAGTTCAGGCGTTACAAAAATCATTTACTAAATTCTTAACTAAAGAGCCAAATAAAGCGCTAGATTCAACTTATGCATTATTAAATACACGAAAAAAATTCTCACAAAGAACTTATACTCAAATATTAAATCACGATAATTCACAGCTTGAATTTAAAGAAAGTGAATTGTGCTTTACAGCAAAACTAAACCCCACAATTACATTTATGTTCCCAGGGCAAGGCAGTCAATATCAAGGAATGTCAAAGGCGCTATATAATCAATATGAAATTTATAGGCATTACTTTGATGAGTGTATTACACAATTAATAGTCATTACTGGTCAAAATTATCATGATGTAATAATGGATGTACAAGGTGATTTACAAAATATCACTCATACACAAAATGCACAAATCTCATTGTTTGTTGTGGAATATTGTTTAGCTAAAACCTTTATAACATTAAATGTTAAACCAAAGACAATGATAGGACATAGCATAGGGGAATATACCGCTGCATGCCTTGCTGGAGTGTTTAGTTTAGAAGATGCATTATGGCTAGTATCAGAAAGAGGCAGGTTAATGGCTCAGTCTGCAAAAGGGGGTATGGTTTCTGTTTTAGATTCAATGGTTTATCTTGAGGAGTTGTTGTTTGGATCACTGTGTATCTCTATTGAAAATAGCCCTGAAAATACAGTAGTGTCAGGCTCAGAATCTGATATTGAAAAGCTAATAGTCATACTATTATCAAAAAATATTCATCATAGAAAGTTATTAAATCAACATGCTTTTCATTCTGCTTTTATGGACTCAGTACTTGGAGAGTTTTCTCAAGTTGTAGAAAAGATTCAGTTAAACCCTCCTAGCATCGATATCATACCTTCGACCCCCGGTTATTCGTGTAGCGACTTAAATACTTCAGAGTATTGGGTGCAGCATTTAAGAAAAGAGGTTTGTTTTCATGATGTAGTGAAACAGTCTATTCAAGATAGCGACATAATGCTTGAGGTTGGCCCTGGCGCTGCTTTATGCTCATTTGTACAATCAAGTATGTCTAATGAAAATACCTTAGCCATATCATCAATGGCTAATGCAAAATATGCCGACAAAGAACAATCAATATTCTTGAATAGTCTTGGCCAATTGTGGTGTATGGGTATTGAAGTTGAATTTAAAAAAATAGGAATAGGCACAGAAGGCAAAGCTTTTGGTTTGCCAACCTATGAGTTTTCTAAGCAAGAATATTGGCTAGAAAGAAAAATAGCGAAAATTGGTGAGGCTCAGATTGATGAAAGCGAAACCAGTATTGTACCCCACCAAAAGAGTGAAACGATACTAGATGTTGAATCTAGCTTATTAGAAATCTGGAAACAGGTTTTAGGTATTACAGACTTAAAAGTAGATGATAATTATTTTGAAATTGGAGGTGATTCATTACTTTCAGTTGATTTGTTTTCTAAGATTAAAGTTAAATATAAAATAACATTACCGATTTCCACCTTATTTACACACCCAACAATTAGTTTACTGACTAAAAAGCTAAGTGATGAGCTAAAAGTTCAAAATAAAACGGAAGACACCTTAACTTGCAATAATAGAGATGAGCCATGGGATACTAGCGTTGTTATGCATCCAGGGCCTGCGGCTAATGAAAAAACACTCTTTATTGTTGGTGGAGTAGGTGGCAACGTTAATAATTTATACGACTTAGCTAAAAGTCTAGGGAAAGAATATCAAGTTGTGGGATTGCAAACTCGAGGAATTTTAGAGCACAACTACCATGATACCGTAGAAAAGATGGCTAAAGATCATATTCAGTATATTAAAAAACATCAACCAAAAGGTCCTTATTTATTAGCTGGTTATAGTTATGGAGCATATACAGCCTTCGAAATAGCTAAACAGTTTGAAGAGCAAGGGGAAAAAATAGATTTTCTTGGCTTGTTAGATGTTTATGCTCCGGGGTTATCAAGCAATGCTCCAGGTTTACCAACAATTTCCTCTAGAGCTAAAAAGCTAAAAACTAAATTAAAATGGCACATTGAACATGGTTTAATAGATATTATTAAAGTAATGAAACTCAAGCTAGAATTAAGGTTTTATCCTCCAGTAGTGGACTCTCTATCTACTGAACATAAAAGGTATGAAAAGTTCTTTTATTACTGGAATAAGGTAAGTGAAATTTATAAAGGAGGGGTTATTAATAGTAATATTTCGTTATTTAAATCTCCGAGTTTAAATTATAAAGAAGTTTTATGGGACGAACTTGATGAAACGAGAGGGTGGTCGACTATGTCTAAATGCGGTGTTAAAAGTCATGATCTTATTTACGGACATCTCGAAATGATGCAGGGAAGTAACGCTAAGAATTTAGCTGAAGAAATATTAAATAATATAAATCAAAATCCAGAAAGTGGGAATCAATAGCATTAATTTGATATTCACATATAGCAGAAGTTTAATTTCTCATACGTTATTTGTAATGATTAAGTGCTATTTATTTCTTGTTTTCTAATAATAAAGCTTGAGTTTGTGGTGTTGTTAACCTACTATATCATTAGTGTTAAAAAGGTACAGCCTAGTATAGGCTCAATTTAAAGTAAAGCTCACTGAGGCCGAATACCTCAAACAATTTGTTCTAAATATTATTCACTGACAAGGGCAGCCTTAAGGAAACTTAAGTACGCAAAGCTACCGGCCTAACGAGTAAATTCTATGGCAGCGGGGTTACCGAGAAATGATAAATCATGCCTCCCTTATTTTTGTATATGAAGACTTATTGCGAGTTTATGGAGGTAAAACATGAAAATTTCAAATTGTTTTAATAAATTAACTAATTTTAAAGAGGTGTTTTTCTTACAAAAGATTTTTTTTATTCTATGTTTTTTATTAATCACTTCTAGCCAAGCATCTAGCAATGAAAACCTACAATCTAATATTTTCTATCACCCAGCAACAGAAGATCAAGCGTGGACTTATAATGGAGATGAAACATATACTTCAACAGGAATAAACGGAGGCTCTGGATTAAGAGTATATCAAGAGCTAAATGAAGGTGAACAGGTTCTTGTCACATTTAAAATTAGTGAACCTCATTCTTCAGGAAGGTTATATGCGCGTGTAGATGGTCAAAGAGTTTACCTAGAGCATGGAAAGAAGGAATTTTCTCATCTTTTTAAAGTTATCAGTAAAAAAACAAGAGATTTAAGAGTTGGAGCTGGTAGTTACTCTTCGAAAGGGATTGTATTGTCTGATATAAAGTTTACTTTAATATCGGACTCTGAAAAAAATAATGCAGAACCCATTGCAGATGCTGGGAAAGTTCAAATAGCTAACTCCGAAGACTTGGTTTTTTTAAGTGCAAATGAATCACATGATGAGAATATTAATAGCTTAAAATATCAATGGATTGTGCTAAATGACTCTTTAAATGAAATTGAGCTTGAAAACCCCAATACTATTAATCCTCAATTTATTGCTCCAAACCTCAGTATAGCTAAATCATTTAATGTTGAGCTTATTGTTACCGATGAATATGGCTTAACTGATAGTGATATTGTCAAAATTGTGATTTTACCTATTGAAAATGATGATGTAACAATCCGAAATATTTATACTCACCCAGCATCCTATGATAAAGCTTGGTCATATGATGGCAATGAATCATACATTTCAACGGGACTAAATGGAGACTCAGGTTTAAGGGTATTTGAAAATGTAAATAAAGATGAGCAAGTTTTAGTAAAATTTAAAATTAGCCAAGCATATAGTTCAGGAAATCTTTCAACACGTGTTGATAGTCAAAAAGAGTACTTAACTCCAGGAGAAGTAGAGTTTGCTCATTTATTTAATATCAATAGCGACAAAAGTAATGACTTAAGGATCGGTGTAGGAGAGTTTCCTAATATTGGAATCAAGCTTTATGATATTGAATTTTTGCTAATTTCAAAAAATACAAAAGAAGATGATAATACAAACCCTATAGCAGATGCCGGTTCAGCTAAAACTGTTACTGGTGGAGATCTTGTTACATTAGATGGAACAGGGTCAGGTGATTTTGAAAGTGAAGTAACGTATGAATGGTCACAAGCAAATAATACTGACATAGAAATTAATTTTGATGATATTAACTCTGTTACACCTTCATTTATTGCACCATCTATACCCGTGAAGCAAGAGGTTAACTTTACTCTTAAAGTAACAGACTCTGAAGGTTTATCAGCGATTGATACTGTCAGTATGGTAATTCAACCAGGTTTTAGTCAGAATTATAAACCATCAGATGACTCTCGTATTATTTATGTTAGTAGCTTAGATGGAAATGATAAATCAGGGCTTGCTGTTTCAGCAGAACAAGTTGTTAATCCCACCCATCCGGATGAAGTCATTTATCCCTTTAAAACACTGTCTGCAGCAATAAAACAATTAAGAGACGGGTATCCAGATTGGATTCTACTAAGAAAAGGTGATATTTGGACTAATGAAAGTTTTGGTGTTTTTACTTTGTCAGGCAGAAATGAAAATGAACCTATGCTAATTGGTAACTATGGTACATCAGGAATGAGACCACTAGTTAAAACGGGGAGAGAAGCGGCATTAAACACTGCAGGTAAAGAAACGTCAAATCTATCTATAGTTGGAATTGATTTTTATGCACATTCTAGAGACCCGAACTCCCCAGACTTTGTTGATGTTGAACAGGCTGGTTCCGGAATAAGAATTGTTGGTAGTGGTGAAAATATAGTTATTGAAGATACTATTGTTCGTTTTTACGGTACTAATATAAATATTTCAAATTACAGTGGGAATCATAAAAATGTTCAAATAAAACGTTCTATCGTTTTAGATAGTTATGGATATAAAGATATTACTCATAGTAATGGTGTGTATATAGCAGGGGTTGATGGCCTTTTGATTGAAGATAACTTTTTTGACCATAATGGTTGGAACGAAGATATTGAAGCTGCTAGCTCAACTGTGTTTAATCATAATGTATATATTCAATGGGATAATATCGCAAAAAATATTATTGTGCGAAATAATATATCAACAAGATCATCAAATCATGGAATTAAAGGTCGCCCAGGAGGTCTTTATGAAAATAACTTGTTGATTGAGAACGCTATTGGTTTTGAGTTCGGTTATAATGAAAAGCATCCTATAGCAGAAGGAGATATTGCAATCGCTTATAATAATGTTGTACTTTCTGGTAAACAAAGAGATGGTTCTAAAGCGATATGGGGAATCGAAGTAGATAAAAATGCTTTAGATAATGGGGGAAGTGTTTTACTTGAAAATAATATTATAGCCCATGCTTCAGATGAATCACAAAGCATGCAAGCAATAATCATGCAGGCTGGTGTGATAGCTAATGAAAATATTATTTATGATTGGGTTGAGAGGGAGAATATGTTTGACCCTGAATGGAATAACCCTGAAGTTAATATCAATAGTTATCTGGCAAGCATTGGGGAAAAGCCAACATTAAACGAGTTTCTTAACCAGTTAAGGTATCGTAACTTTAATTCATGGAATGAGGCATTGACGACGACCTCCGTTAATAACTATATCCGATCAGGCTATAACAAATAATAACATTTTCATTGGTTAAATATAATCAGGGTTTTGAACGCACAACCCTGATTATAATTTATATTTATCGTTAAACTGCCTTTCTAAGATTATGATTTCTTGCTTTTTTATATTCATTGAGTATAAATTTATTTTAAATTACTAAGCTAGATAAAAAATACTTGATTTATTATTCAATACAATCATTATATGCACCGTACTACTTTTGGATACAAATTGGAGATGGAGTTCTATAATGGAAAGGTTAAGTGCTAAGTTATTTGGCTTATTTGTATTAATATTATTATTGGGGTGTGGTGGTTCATCAGATAAAGAACCTGCTTCAGTAGTCAAGTTAGCACCTAATGTAATTGCTGGGGAAGATCAAACTGCTCCAGAACAGTCTGAAGTAACATTAATATCAAAAGCGAATGATAGCGACGGCAGAATAGAGAGTTATCTTTGGCAGCAAAAATCAGGTTTGTTAGTTTCCCTTTACGGTACAAGTTTGGAAAGTGCATATTTTATTACTCCTGAAGTAGATAAAGAAGAAATCTTAAGTTTTTCTGTAGTTGTTACTGACAATGATGGTCTTCAAGCTACTGATACAATCAATGTAACTGTGCATCCTGAAGTTGATAACTCCCACCCTATAGCTGATGCGGGTAATGACTTAACTATAAATGAACAATCTGAAGTAATATTATATGGTCAAGGAATAGATCATGACGGTGTTATATATAGCTATTTATGGCAACAAACTTCAGGAACTCAAGTTTTCTTATCTGGTTATGATACAGATACATTATCATTTGTAAGCATGAGTACTTTATCAAATGAAACTTTAACTTTTAGCTTAACAGTGACAGATGATAAAGGCTTAACTGATACTGATATTATTGAAGTAAATGTACTGCCTGTAAATAGTATTCCCCTAGTAAGCATGGGACAAGATATAAGTACTTACGAGCAAACTAAAATAAATTTAGCTGCATCAGCATCAGATAATGATGGTGAAATAATAGCTTATTTATGGGAGCAGATTTCAGGACCTTCTGTTGATTTATCAGATAGTACCCTTGCTGAGGTTAAGTTTTTAACCCCTACTTTACATGTAGCTCAAATTGTTGAACTTGAATTAACAGTAACTGATAATGAGAATGGAAAGGCATCTGATAGAGTATCTATTACTGTAAACCCAATTAATATAACACCAAATGTTAATGCTGGCGTAGATCAAACTATTTTTGAAAATGAAAATGTTATTCTCAGCGGTGTTTCATCAGATCCGGATGGTATTATAGATAGCTATCAGTGGGAGCAAATCTCAGGTACTGCAGTTGCATTGTCTAACAGTAATCAAGCAAATTGTTACTTTTTAGCTCCTAATGTAACAGAGTTTACTCAATTAAAATTTCGTTTAACAGTTAGTGATAATGAAAATTCAGAGTCTTTCGATGACATAACTATAACAGTATCTCCTATAACACTAGCTCCTATTGTTAATGCTGGTGATAATCAAACTGTAGATGAGCAAGTCACTGTGACTTTATCAGGTAAAGGAGCCGATTCAGATGGTTCTATTGTATCGTATGCTTGGTCTCAAGTTTCTGGTACATCAGTCACTCTAAATAATAGTAGCAGTCAACAAGCAAGTTTTACGGCGCCAACATTAACAAAAGTTGAAGTGTTAACTTTTGAGTTAAAAGTGACAGATAATGAAAATTTATCAGCAAGTGATAGGGTGCAAATATCGGTTAACCCAATGAATGAAGCGCCATCATCAAATGCAGGTGACAATCAAATTGTAGATGAGCAAATCACTGTGACTTTATCAGGTGAAGGAGCCGATTCAGATGGTTCTATTGTATCGTATGCTTGGTCTCAAGTTTCTGGTACATCAGTCACTCTAAATAATAGTAGCAGTCAACAAGCAAGTTTTATGGCGCCAACATTAACAGAAGTTGAAGTGTTAACTTTTGAGTTAAAAGTGACAGATAATGAAAATTTATCAGCAAGTGATAGGGTGCAAATATCGGTTAACCCAATGAATGAAGCGCCATCATCAAATGCAGGTGACAATCAAACTGTAGACGAAAAAGTCACTGTGATTTTATCTGGTGAAGGCACTGACTCTGATGGTTCTATTGTATCGTATGCTTGGTCTCAAGTTTCTGGTACATCAGCCACTCTAAATAATAGCAGAAGTCAACAGGCTAGTTTTACGGCACCGCTACTCACAGAAGTTGATGTGTTAACTTTTGAGTTAATAGTGACAGACAATGAGAACCTATCAGCAAGCGATAGGGTGCAAATATCAGTTAACCCAAAGAATGAAGCGCCATCATCAAATGCAGGTGATAATCAAACTGTAGACGAACAAGTCACTGTGATTTTATCTGGTGAAGGCACTGACTCTGATGGTTCTATTGTATCGTATGCTTGGTCTCAAGTTTCAGGTACATCAGTTAATCTAAATAATAGCGGCAGTCAACAGGCAAGTTTTACGGCACCGGTACTCACTGAAGCTGAAGTGCTAACTTTTGAGTTAATAGTGACAGACAATGAAAACCTATCAGCAAGCGATAGGGTGCAAATATCAGTTAACCCAAAGAATGAAGCGCCATCATCAAATGCAGGTGATAATCAAACTGTAGACGAACAAGTCACTGTGACTTTATCTGGTGAAGGCACTGACTCTGACGGTTCTATTGTATCGTATGCTTGGTCTCAAGTTTCTGGTACATCAGTTAATCTAAATAATAGCGGCA